>DAHXMK010000210.1 GCA_027365515.1 Candidatus Aminicenantota bacterium | reverse complement strand
ACCAGGCGCCACGCGAAGTTTGGCAACGTTGACGCCAAGCTCGGGCTTGCCATGCTTGCTTTCGACGTCGTCGGAATCGAGTGCGGCGCGAGGCTCGTCATGTACCTCGAAAAGCTCGGGCTCGCCGGGCCGGTCATCAGGTGGGTTTACGTCGTCTTCCTCTTCCTGATAGGCTCGCTCGTCTTCTACGACTTCTTCAAGAAGCGGTCGCTGGAAAAATCGGCCTCGGCCGCGGGGGCTGAACCATCGGGGTCGGCGGTGAGGTGGCACGAGACTCTGCACAAGATAAAGATTCCTCCAATAGTACGGTTCAACGTGGCGCAGGTCGAGTGCTCTCTCTGGCTGCCCGCCGGCGTCGGCTTTCTGGTCGGATTCCTCGCGGGACTCTTGGGCATAGGCGGCGGCCTTCTGATGATGCCGGCCCTCGTCTACATGATCGGGTGCCCGACCTACGTAGCGGTCGGCACCGACCTTTTCACCGTGATGCTCGCCGGCTTCTACGGCGCCTTCACCTACGGCATGAAGGGGAGGATAGAGCTTCTCGCCGTCATCATCATGCTGCTGGGCGCGGCCCCGGGCGCGCAGGTGGGAACGATAGCGACGAAGTACATCAGGGGCTACGGAATTAGGCTGATGTTCGGCTGCACGGTTTTCTTCGCCATGATTTCGGTCGTCCTCAAGCAGCTCAAGATGAACACGGCGGCATCGTGGGTGGTTATGAGCGCCGTCACCGCGATGACGATGGTCGTCATAGTGGGCATGGTAAAGGGGGCCGCAAGGGAGCTGAAAGCAAGGAGGGCACTGAGATGAGCGCGATCAATGCCTTGAAAGCCAAGGGCTGCCTGGCGCTTGCCTCGGTTTTGGCGATCGTTCTTATCAACGCCTGCGCGCCGCCATCTCCGGTCATTCAGGGGAAGGTCATCTCCGTGGCCGCCGACGGCAGGAGCGTCGTCATGGCAGACGAGTCCAACCAAGGATCGGCTCCGGCCACCTTCGACATAAGCAACGCCGAGATCGGAGCCACACCGGCCGTAGGCGACGAACTGCGATTAGTCTACAGGGTCCAGGGCGGAACCAACGTGGCACTCAGGGTGATGAACATCACCAGGCAGCAGGCGCGCGAAGCGTCGGGCCACTGAAAGCGGCGCCCGCCACGCATCGTTTCACTGGATGTCGGCGGGCGCCGTCTTCTCGATCTTTTCGGCACAGGCCCTTGCCCACTGGTCGGCTTCGTCGGCGCTCTTCGCGCCCGAGACTAGAAGCTTGAACTTCTTGATCGTCGTTTGCCCGGCCAGCACGCCCAAGTACTCGGCTTGGTAAGAAATGTCATCGGGCGCGCTCCCGGCCCCCATATATTTGTGGTGAACACGCTGGGTGATTCCCCATCCCCATTGATACTTGGTTTCTTTCGGCTGATCATAGCCGGTGATGGCGTCAGGCTTGCGGTCATCATAGCTCTGCCTTACCGATTCAATGTCCTTCTCCAACTGCATGAGATAGTACTTTCCCTGCATCCGCACCATCATTTCGGGGTATTCCATGACGTTCAGGTCGAAATGGAACTCCCCGTCGAAATCCGTATGGCTCGCTTTGAACCGTCTGGAGGCGATGAAGCTCACGCCTATCATCGTTATCTTCGCCTCCGCGTCGCCGGAGCTGTTCCTGGTGAACGCGGGCGAGATAAGCTTGAAGCCCTGTGGGATGAGGCCTTTGAAGACCGCCGGCACTTGGTCGGGCGGCGTCGCTGCCGAAGCGAGGAAAGTCAATAGGATTGCAGGGAGGATAAAACCGGGTTGTCTCGTTTTCATTAGCCACCCCTTCTAAAATGGCGTGAGCGGTTCGGATGGAAAAATTACTCCTGCCGGCTGAACCTGTAAAGCTCCATTCTCGCAAGCGAGATGCGGTCCGCCTTGTGAAGCCCGGCCTTGGAGGCGATCTCTTCGATGGCCTCCGGCCGCAGGCGGTGGCCGATCGGCGGGCCGCTCTCTTCTTCCTTGAAAGGCCATTCCAAGATCGCCACCCTGAGGCGGGAGACTCGCCTTGCCTCCGAAAGGGCCGCCAGCGGGTCGTCGGCTTCATGGAGAAAGGTGCCCATAAAAACGAGGTCGAAAGAGCCGTCTGGAAATGGAAGTTTTTCAGCGGGGCCTTCGGCTAGGAGCGCGCTTGGGACGTGGCTTCTTGCTATCGCCAGAAGCTCTCCGTTCGTGTCAACTCCAGCGACGCTCTCCACCAGGCTGGCGAACGCCTCGGCGAAGAGGCCGGTCCCCGTACCGACGTCGAGGACGCTCGCGGCCTTGATGCCCTCCAGGCTCAGGGCCACGACCCGCGCTACTTCAAGCCTCTCGATGCGGTCGGGCGCCCTAAGACGCGCGGCGTCTCCGTGAAACCTGCGCTCGTGCTCGTTGCCGCTCTCTTCTGAATTCAAGGCTGCCCTTCTATCCGGACCGCGCGGCGCCGGCCCTTCCCGCTATTTTTTCGATTTCTTCCCCGCCTTCTTGCCCTTTGCTTTCGGTACCTTGCTTTTTGGTTTCGGCAAGGCCCTGGGGCTTCCGAGGCTTTTGTGAGGCGGCGGGGCGAACTTCTCGAGCTTCTCTATCCTGTCTCGAAGCGAGCGGTTTTCTTCCCTTAGCTTCTCGAAATCGGAGCGCAGCGACGTGACTTCGTCGCTCTTCGCCGTGCTTTCCCTCAAGCGGCGGGCGACGTCGCGGCTGTTCAAGGCGAGGCGGCCGTCAACCTCCCGATTGCGCAGGTTTTCCGCCGCCTGGGCGGAAGCACTCTCGCCGAGAAGATCAAGCGCCGCGAGAGCCCCCATCTTGGCGAAGAAATCGGGGTCCCTGAGGTACTCTTCCAGTTCGCTTCTTGCCTCCTCGCGCAAAGGATCGCGGCCTTTGGCAAGCGAAGCGAGAGAACGCATCGCGGACATTCTGCCCTTTGGCAGACCGCCGGGGGCGGCTCCCGCCTTCAAGATCGCCACGGCGCGGTCGTCTCTGAGGCGCGCGAGCCCGGCGTAGGCGAATTCGCGGATGACGTCCCCGTGGCTCTCTTTCTTGGCCGACGCGCTCAAGACGGCGAAGGCGGAGGGATGGCCGGTGGCTCCCAGAGCAAGGTTCGCTTCCGCTTCAACGAAATAGGAAGCGTCGTGCTTTGCCAGTGGAGCGAGCGCCTTGGCCGCCGCTTCATCCCTGAAGCCGCCGAGCGCCTTGACAACCGCTCTCCTGGCCTTCGGGTTTTCAATGGATAGGGCCGCAACGAGGGCATCGCGCGCTTGCAGCGAGCCATTCTCTCCGAGGGCGGCGGCGATTTCCACGGCGGCGCCCCAGAAGGTGTCTTTTAGAAGGGCGGTTCCAAGTGCTTCGATGGATTCATAGGAGCCCTCCTTGCCCAGCGCATGGGCCGCCCCGGCGCGCCCGGTCCAATCGGGGTCTCGCTCGAGCTGGGCCTTCAGCATCGAGACCGGGAAGGGCCGGCGCCGCGCGGTCCGGATAGAAGGGCAGCCTTGAATTCAGAAGAGAGCGGCAACGAGCACGAGCGCAGGTTTCACGGAGACGCCG
>DAHXMK010000205.1 GCA_027365515.1 Candidatus Aminicenantota bacterium | reverse complement strand
GCCGCCAATCGTCAAAGGAAGAGACAACAGGGCCAGAAGACAAAGGCCGGCCCGATCCCCGCACGCCCGCCAGCCCAGATTGCCGACGACATGGTTGCGTGTGGCATGGGCTGGGCGCCATGTTGCATTCGCACCTATTACGGGCTAAGCTGGCTGGGCCGGGCGGATGTTCCGGCGGGAGGCGCCTTGAAGGACCATAAGCCATTGCTCCGCGTCCCGGCCGTCGCGGCAGCGGCGTCGGCCGCCGTAATTCTGGTTTCCTGCTGCGGCTTCCTCGACACGAAGGGGGACCGGTACAACAAATACATGGAGTGCGCGGAGCGGCTCACTTCGGACAAATCCATCGAGCTTCTGCACCAGGGCTACCAGTGCTGCGAGAAGCTGCCCAAGGAGCTCAACGACCGCGAGGCGGCGAAGCGCTTCTATTTGGAAAAGGCCAGGGCGCTGAAGCCCGACGCGCCAGAGCCCTGCGCCTCCATCGGGCTTTCGTACTGGGAAGGAGGGGACTACCCCCACGCGCTCGCCTCCTACGAAGAGGCCGCCAAGAGGAGTGACAAACCCTTCGCCTACATGGTCGCGGAGACGACGATGATGCGCCTCTGCGGAAAGTACGACGACGCCCTCGCCATGGCATCCAAGATAGAGAAGCTTAAAGCCGTGGATGGTGCAAAAGCGTCGGCCTATCTTCGCGCAAGGGTCTTCTACGAGGAAGGCAAGCTGAAAGAAGCCCAATCCGGTTTTGAGAAAGCCATCGCGATGGCCGAGAAGAGCGGCTATTTTCTGACGCCGTCGCCATATACGATGGTTGACGCCTGGTTCTATATGGCGCAAATCAAGTTGAAGGAAGGCGACACGCAAGGGGCGTACAACGATTTCAAGGGCTATCTTTCCAGGATGACAAACCCCGAGTTCCAGCTCTGGTACACTCAGAAGCTCCTTCCGCGCTACGGCGCGGACCAGAAGGGGCTGTACGGCACGATAGAAGAGAACTGGGTCCGCGAGCGCCAATGAGACCAGGCGGCCGGCGGCAAGGCCGCGGCCAGCCCAAGGAGGAGAAGATGTTGAAGCTTGAACCGAAAAACGTATGGGATTACTTCGAGAACCTTTGCGCGATTCCGCGCCCTTCGGGCCACGAAGAGGCGGCTGGCAAGTACGTGGCTTCAGTTGCTCAACGACACGGGCTCTCCTGGCAGAAGGACGCGGTCGGCAATATCGTCATCAGAGTCCCAGCGAGCCCCGGCAAGGAGTCGGCGCCCGTGACTGTTTTGCAGGGCCACACCGACATGGTATGCGAGAAAAACAGCGACACGCGGCACGACTTCATGAAGGACCCTATAAAGCCGCGCATTGATGGCGCATGGGTGAAGGCCACCGGCACGACGCTCGGCGCCGACAATGGAATAGGCGTTGCGATGGCGCTGGCCCTTTTGGACGAGAAGGATTTCATCCATCCGGCGCTCGAACTGCTATTCACCATTGACGAAGAGACCGGGCTCAACGGCGCGAACGGGCTCAAGCCCGGCTTCCTGAAGGGGCGGCGGCTTCTCAACCTGGACACCGAGGAGGACGGCGAGCTTTACGTGGGATGCGCTGGCGGCATAGATACGGTCATCACGCTCAAGGCCAGGAGGGAGAAAGCCGTACCCAGGAAAAACGTTTACAATCTTGCCGTCAAGGGGCTCCGCGGCGGCCACTCCGGCGGCGACATCCACGAGGGAAGGGGCAACGCCAACCAGTTGCTCGTCCGCGCTCTTTGGGCGATTCAGGGCGCCGGTGCTGGCTTCCGCCTGATCTCCTTCGATGGCGGCTCAAAGCGCAACGCCATACCGCGCGAGGCTTTTGCCACTATCGTGCTGGCCGGGGCGGCGGCGGCCAAGGCCAAGAAGGCGCTGAAATCGTTCGAGGCGGAGGCTCTGGCGGAACTGAAGGGAGTGGACGAAGGGCTTTCGATCGCACTTTCTGTGGCCAAGAACGAGTTGGCGCCGATGGCCTTCGCAGCCCAGGAGAAGCTGATGAACCTTCTGGGTTCATTGCCTCACGGCTACGTCGAGTACAGCCGGGAGATCCACGGCCTGGTCCAGACCTCGACCAACTTCGCCATCGTCACAACGAAAAAGGGCGAAGTGGAGGTCTGCACATCCCAGCGTTCCAGCGTCTGGTCGCGCCTGATGTGGGCGGCCAAGTGGGTCGAGAGCGTCGGCCTTTCTGTGGGAGCTAAGGTTGAACATTCGTCGGCCTATCCAGGCTGGAAGCCCAACCTTGAATCGCCAATACTGAAACAGGCTCAGGAGACCTATGCGAGGCTCCACGGCGTCACGCCGCAACCGAAAGCGATCCACGCCGGACTTGAATGTGGAATCATCGGCGCCAAGTATCCGGGAATGGACATGGTCTCGATGGGGCCCGAAATCAAGAACGCCCATTCTCCCGACGAAGCCGTCTCCATCGCGTCGGTCGAGAAGACTTACGCCTATCTCAAGGAACTTCTGAAAGACCTGGCGGGATGAGAATCCGCTGATCGGCTGGAGCAGCCGGCACTAGCCGGAATAGGGGAGGCAACGATGGAAGGCCCGGACGTTCAAGGAAGCTCGAAGGGGGAACTGGAAAGGCTCGTGGAGCGGCTGGGCGGCGTTCTTCGGGACTCGGAAGGCCTTCCGCCTCAGGCCAAGTCAGATCTTGAGGCGCTTCTTTCGGAGGCCCGCCTTGCCTTGGAGCGGGGCGGGCCCGATGAGGAAGCTAGGGCGAGCCTGCACACCGGATTCATAGGAACGCTCGAACGCTTTGAAGAGAGCCACCCCGATTTAGCTTACGCGATAGCGCGCGTCGTTGACGCGCTGAGCGGGCTTGGCATATAGGGAGCAATAGCGGCGGGGCCGAGATCCTGGCGGACGCTGTTGAGGACGCCGCGCAATTCCCTTGGCGGCTTGGCGCGATGCCCGTCCCGAGGCTTTCGCGTCGTTGACAGCGCTCCCTCTTTGTTGCTACTATAACCATCCGGCCACCGGGCGCTACTTGCTGCCGACAAGCGGAGGCGATCCCGTCGCGGTGGTGATTGCCCACGACGCGCACCACATTTTCGAAGGCAAGAGATCACCCGCCCCGGCGGTGCTTGTTTTCAAGCTTTCCGACAAGCGGGCCTCGTGGCTTGGCGACTCCCTTGTCGGCCTCATCTACAAGACCGGCGAGCCCGCCCCGCAGAACGTGTTAGACGACGCATTGAAGGCCACCGGCGAGAATAAACCTTAGAAGCCCGCGCGCGACGACACTTGCGTTTCCACGGGAACACCAGCAGACAAGGTTAAATGTTGAAGTATGAAGGTTGAATCAAAAGAAGAAGTGCCTCCCTTCATCCTTCATCATTCATACTTCAAACTTATCTTCACCGCTCGCGTTCTCGCGACACGGCTACGCCGTCTCCCGCCCTTCGACTCCCCCCGCTG
>DAHXMK010000204.1 GCA_027365515.1 Candidatus Aminicenantota bacterium | reverse complement strand
TGCCGAACTGCTGACGGGCTACACTCAAGAAGAGCTTCTTCGGATGAAGTTCTGGGAGCTGGTCCACCCGGACCACAGGGAGATTATCAAGGAGCGCGGGAACGCGCGCCAGCTGGGCCAGTCCGTCATCAACCGCTACGAATTCAAGTATCTTACCAAGCGCGGCGAAACGAGGTGGCTCGACCTTTCGGGCGAGCCTATGGAATATGGCGGGATGCCGGCCGCGTTGGCCATCGGTTTCGACGTGACGGACAGAAAGAGGACCGAGGAGGCGCTGCTCGAATCCGAGCTGAAGTTCCGCACCCTTTTCGACAAGGCGCTGGACGGCATATTGATCGCCGACCACGAGACTCGCCGCTTCGTCATGGGCAACGCCGCCATATGCAAGATGCTCGGGTGTTCCCTCGAAGACCTTCTGAACCTGAGCGTCGGCGATATCCACCCTCCCGACGCCTTGCCGCACGTCGTCGGCCAGTTCGAGAAGCAGATGCGTGGCGAAATCAGGATGGCGGAGGACATACCGATCCTTAGAAAGGACGGCTCGGTGTTTTTCGCCGATATCAATTCAAGCGCCATACTGTTTGGCGGAAAGCCTTGCCTGATGGGCGTTTTCAGGGACATCACCGAGCGGAGGCTCGCGGCCGAGGAGAGCAAGAGGGTGGCCGTGCAGCTTCAGCAGGCGCAGAAGATGGAGAGCCTGGGCGTGATGGCCGGGGGCATAGCCCACGACTTCAACAATCTCTTGGTGAGCGTCCTGGGCAACGCGGACATTGCCTTGAGAGACCCCTCCCTGCCCTCGACCGCTCGTCACAGGCTTGATGAGATCAAGACCGCCGCCGTGAGCGCCTCGGAGATGACGCGGCAGATGCTCGTCTGCGCCGGCCGCGGCCATGTCACGGTGAAGCCCTTGGACCTGGGTGAACTGGTTGAGGGCGTTTCGGGCGTGATGGAGGCTTCCATATCCAAGAAGGCGGCGCTGCGGTTCAATTTTCCGGATGGACTTCCGGCCGTTGAAGGAGACGCGGCGCAGCTGCGCCAAGTGGTGATGAACCTCGTCAGAAACGCCTCGGAGGCGATAGGGGACAAGAGCGGCATAATTTCCATCTCCGCGTCGCTCGCCACGGTACGGCCGGGTTTTTTTTCGGAAGCGATCCTCGGTGACGCGGCGGCGGAGGGACAATATGTCTGCCTATCCGTCTCGGACACGGGCTCCGGCATCGAGCCGAAAGTATTACCCAAAATCTTCGAGCCGTTCTTCACCACGAGGTTCGCAGGGCGCGGCCTGGGGCTGGCCGTCGTGCTTGGAATCGTCAAGAGCCACCAGGGCGCGATCCGCGTTTTTTCGGAGCCGGGCCGTGGAAGCCGGTTCGACCTCTATTTCCCGGCGAGCGTCAGGCAAGCGGTTCGCGAAGAGGAAGCGGAGGATACCGGCCAAGCAAGGAAAATTTCGTGGACGTTGCTTTGCGTAGAGGACGAGGCAGCGGTCAGGGAGGTCGAGGTGACGATGCTCGAAGGGCTCGGCTTCAACGTGATAGCCGCCTCGACGGGCCAGGAGGCGCTCGCGCGCTTCCGGGAACACAAGAACGAAATCGGCGCCGTGCTTCTGGATTTCAACATGCCAGAGATGAACGGGGAGGACGTTTTCAGGGAACTGAGGCGCCTCGGGGAGTCGGTCCCGATAATTCTGGTCAGCGGATATTCCGAGGCCGAGGTGAAGCAGCGTTTCAAAGATGGCGAGCTGGCCGGCTTCCTCAAGAAACCGTTCCGCCGCGCCGAACTCGTGACGACGGTCATGAGGATTCTTGGCAAGAAGTAAACCGCCCACGAGGCTTGAAAAGACCAGAGCAAATCGTTACAAGCGCAGCGTAAGGATGCTTTTTCTTTCGTAGTCCGGGCTATTTCGTCGCGCTTTCCTTATTGGCAACGGCCCCAGTGGTTCCAAGCTCCTGCTTCAGGCGCGAGGCCAGGGCGTCAAGGCAGGTTTTCTCCGCGGCGACGCCTCGTCCGCCAGGTCCTCCGAAACCGAGGTTTCCACGGTGCTGGTACCTGGCGCTCCAAAGGCGCTGCTCGTCGTTGCCCTTGACGACTATCATCATCAGGCTGTTCTGCCAGGTCAAGTTGCCCGCCCCGCTCAGGCCAAGGCCGATGCTCGACAGGTGGCCATCGTACCAGCCGCCCCCGGAAGTCCGGCCGAGGCCGATCCCAGTTCCAACTGCTGCGTTGGACGTGTCGCTCGTGAAGGTCACCTCGACAGTTCCCGTCGCGTCGTTTCCTTCTGTCAAAGGAAGGACGGCTCCCAGGATGCGGTACGCGTCCTCGTAGAGGTAAGGCTCGATCCTCTTCTCCTCGCACTGCACCATGAGTCTGAAGTGCTGCTGGTTCAAAAGCGCGCTGGCGTCCTTTATGTGGCCGGCCTCCATTTTGGAGGTGCAGCCGAAGACGGCCAGCAACCCCGCCGCGGACAAGATCAATCCCAAAAATCTCGCGCGCATTTTTTCGCTCCTTGTCGCGCCGTTCGTTCAGACGCGATGTAATTTTACTACGTTCGTGGCCTCTGAACCTCCCGAAAGCATGGAGAGGGTGACTACAACGTACTGCCCCTGCGCGATAAGCCCGGAGGCGCGGGCCGCATTGATGGCCCCCTCGATGGCTCGTTCGGCGTGGCGCGCGGTGGCTATCTTCAGCGGGACGACCCCCCATATGAGGGAGAGCCTGTCCAGGACTGCGTCGCTCGCGCTGCACGCTATGACCGGGGGCGAAAGCCTGAAGCGCGCCAACAGCCGGGGCATTCTTCCGGTAGGCGTTATCGAGATCACGGCGGCCGCCCCGAGCTCTTTCGCCGCGCTGGTGGCGGCGTAACTGGCGGCGCGGTGAAAGCCTCCTATCTTGGCGAATCCTTCGAAGGCCTTGGCGTAAAAGGCTGAGTTTTCCGCCTCCTCCGCTATCGTGCGCATGATTTCCACGGCGCGCGCAGGGTACGCGCCCACGGCCGACTCGGCGGACAGCATCAGCGCGTCGGTTCCGTCGAAGACCGCGTTTGCCACGTCGGACACTTCGGCCCGCGTGGGGCGGGGGTGGTCTATCATTGATTCGAGCATTTGGGTCGCCGTTATGGAGAAGCGTCCCCTGCGGTTCGCTTCGGCTATGACCCGCTTCTGAATTTCCGGGACGCGTTCAAGCCCCACTTCAACGCCGAGGTCGCCCCGCGCCACCATCACGCCGTCGGCGGCGTCCAGTATCGCCTCTATCTCGTCCAGAGCTTCCTGCTTTTCTATCTTAACGACGATCCATGGCGGCTTCGGATGGTGGCTTACCATTCTTCTGAGCATCTCGACGTCTTTTGACCGCCGGACGAACGAGAGTGCCACCAAGTCAACTCCGTGGCGCAAGCCGAAGTCAAGGTCGGCGCGGTCCTTGGCCGTAAGCGATGGAGTCCTCAATGGCGTGCCCGGCAGGTTGATGCCCTGGTTGTTTCTCAGGGCGCCGCCGCGGACGACCTCGGTCAAGACGTCGCCGCCCTGCACCTTCTGGACTATGAGTTCCATGGAGCCGTCGGCGAGAAATATCCTCGACCCCCTTCTAACGTCGTGGGGAAGAGCCTCGTAGGTGGTCGAGGCCCGCGACGCGTCCCCCGTCACCTGGCTCGTCGTCAAAGTGAATGAGTTGCCTTTTTCAAGCCGGACCTCGCCGCCCTTGAACGATCCGACCCGAATCTTCGGGCCTTGGAGATCCATCAGGACCGCCAGCCGGCAGCCCGTGATTCTCGAAACCGACCTCGCGGCCCTTATCCTCGCCAGGTGCTTGGCCTTGGTGCCATGCGAAAAGTTCAGCCTGACCGCCGACATGCCCGCTTCGACCAGCCCATAGTAGCCCCCGAGCCGTCCAGAAGAAATAGCCTTTTCTGGCCGAAGTGGCGCGCCAGGGCACCGGCGTCCTGTTCTCTCTCAGCGGCTGGCTTTGCAAGCCACTTCTCCCGGTCAACGATCAGATTGTCGTTCACCGGCTTCTCCGAAAGCAATAGGCGGCCCGCGATCAAGCCGGCGCAGACCGCCGCGTCTTTCTGATTGAGAGCTTCGAGCCTGCGCGCCTCTTGCGCGTTGGGAGCAAAGAACCTGGCACGCGCCCAGAAAGCCAGCAGCACGATAACTATTACCAGAATGACCCCGCCAGACCAAGCAAGAGCGGTTTCCCCTTTTCGCGACAAGTGAAACCTCGTCTTTTTCCCGCCCCTTTCCTTTCGTAGCGCCTTTTTTCTCTTAGCCATTTTCCCTCCCGAAGCGCCTGCCTCGCAAGCTATGCCCATCGAGATTACCATATTTTTGGGTCGCAGCATCGAGGACTTGGAACAAAGGCGGGGGCGCGGTTCCTCTTTCACCACCGGTTCTTTATCTCCGTCTCTTTTCCGCGTGGTAGAATGGGGGTGGAGGATATAATGGCTCGGACCAAGATACTTTGTACGCTGGGCCCGAAGAGCGAGTCGGAAGCGGCCATTCATGAGCTGGTCGAAGCGG
>DAHXMK010000163.1 GCA_027365515.1 Candidatus Aminicenantota bacterium | reverse complement strand
TGAGCGTGGCCGTATTCGTCTCGCGCGAGGCGTCTAATGACCATTGAAGAAAAAGTCAAGAGCATCATCGCCGACCAGCTAAGCGTGGACGAGGCTCAGGTAAAGCCGGAAGCCTCCTTCATCAATGACCTTGGCGCCGATTCGTTGGACACGGTAGAACTTATCATGGCTCTGGAAGAAGAGTTCGGCATCGAGATCTCCGACGAGGACGCGGAGAAGATTCAGACCGTTCAGGCGGCCATTGACTATATCAAGGCCCACGCGAAGCAGTAAACGGGGCGCATCGTGAGCCGGCGCGTCGTAGTCACCGGCCTTGGCTTGATCTCCCCGCTCGGATTGAGCGTGGAGGAATCATGGAGCAAAGCCAAGGCGGGACAGAGCGGCATTGACAAGATCAGCTTATTCGATGCGTCCGGTTTTCCGGTCCAAATAGCGGGCGAGGTGCGGGGTTTCGTCGCCGAGAACTACCTCGACCGCAAAGACGTCAAGAAGATGGACCGTTTCATCCAGTTCGCCATGGCCGCCGCCAAGGAGGCGATAGGCCAGAGCGGGCTTCAAGTTACCCAGGATAACGCCGAGAGGATAGGCGTCGCCATTGGCAGCGGCATCGGCGGGCTGGCGACGATCGAGTCCCAGCACAAGACGCTTTTGGAACGCGGGCCCTCCAGGATTTCCCCCTTCTTCATTCCAGGCATCATAATCAACATGGCCAGCGGACAGGTTTCGATTGCCTACGGGGCGAAGGGGCCGAACATCTCCACCGTGACGGCCTGCGCCACGTCATCGCACTCGGTCGGCGAGTCGCTGCGCATCATTCAGCGCGGAGACGCCGACGTGATGATCAGCGGCGGAGCCGAAGCGGCGGTCTCTCCTCTGGCCGTCGCCGGGTTTGCGGCCATGCGCGCCCTCTCAACGCGTAACGACGCTCCCGCGAAGGCCTCCCGCCCGTACGACAAGGAGAGGGACGGCTTCGTCATGGGCGAAGGCGCGGGCGTGCTGATCCTAGAAGAGATGGAACACGCGAAGAGGCGAGGCGCGCCGATTCTCTGCGAGCTTGCCGGCTATGGGACGAGCGGCGACGCCTACCACATGACGGCGCCGTCGGAGGACGGGGACGGACCGCGCAGGGTCATGCAAAACGCCATCAAGGACGCCGGAATGGCTCCCGGCGGCATTGGGTACATCAACACTCACGGTACTTCGACGCCCACCGGCGACAAGGTCGAGTCTCTAGCGATAAAGCAGGTCTTCGGGGAGAGCGTTCCCGCGCTCTCTTCCACGAAGAGCATGACCGGCCACCTTCTCGGGGCCGCGGGAGCGCTCGAAGCCATTCTCTGCATCATGGCGATAAGGGATCAGATCGTCCCGCCGACGATCAATTACGAGACTCCCGATCCGGACTGCCCGCTCGACTGCACGCCAAACGCGGCGCGGGCTTCTCGGATTGACAGCGCACTTTCTAATTCGTTTGGCTTTGGGGGGGACCAACGCCTGCCTCGTCTTCTCAAGATACGAGGAACGCTGAGCCCGCCTTTCATCTAACGTTTTGCTTGGGTGACCGCGACTTGGAACAAACCATCAAACAAGGAGGCGTCCATGAACATTCTGGCCTGTATCAAGCACGTCCCGGACACGGAGACTCGCGTCAAAGTCGCCCCTGGCGGCGGCGCCCTGGACCTCGGCGAGGCCAACTGGGTCATCAATCCATATGACGAGTTCGCCGTCGAGGCCGCGCTCCAGCTTAAGGAGAAGAAGGGCGACGGGACCGTCACGGTTTTGACCGTGGGCAGCGACGAGGCCGTCAAGAGCTTGAGGCAGGCCCTCGCGATGGGCGCGGACAAGGGGGTTCTCTGCAGCGACGCGGCCTTCGAGGGTAGCGACGCGAAAGGCGTGGCGATGATTCTCGCCGAAGCGATCAAGAAGAATCCTTTCGACATTATCTTCTTCGGCAAGCACGGCGTAGGCGACGACAACCAGCAGGTCGGCTC
>DAHXMK010000143.1 GCA_027365515.1 Candidatus Aminicenantota bacterium | reverse complement strand
GGCGACCTCTTCATCACCGTCACTGGAGACAAGCACGTCATAAGAAAAGAGCACTTCCTGGCGATGAAGGACGGGGCCGTCGTCTGCAACTCGGGCCACTTCAACGTCGAGCTTCAACTTGAAGGTGGCCTCTACGACATTTGCAAGTCGAGGACGACGGTCAAGGAGATGGTCGAGGAGTTCGTCCTCGCGAAGGGCAAAAAGATATACGTCCTTGCCGATGGGCGCCTCGTCAACCTCGCCTGCGCCGAGGGCCACCCGGCCATGGTGATGGACATGTCCTTCGCCAACCAGGCCCTCTCCGCCGAATGGATACTCTCCCACAAGGACAAGCTCGGCAAGGCCGTCCACGTCATCCCCGAGGAGATTGACCGCGACATCGCGAGGATCAAGCTTCAGACGATGGGCTACGAGATGGACAAGCTGACGAGAGAGCAGAAAGCCTACCTGGCTTCGTGGCAGGAGGGTACTTGATATTTTGGCGGGAAAGGTCCGGGAGTCTTTGGCGAAGGTGACTTGCGTCACTTTACAACGGGGTGTTCTTGTTCTAAACTTTGGGCGGTAGCTTAGGAGGTGAGACCATGGCAGATGAGACCGGAGTGGCGAAACCTTACAGCGACGAAGACAAGATTCACCTTTTCCTGGCGTACTTTGGCATTTTCGCGTTGATTCCGTTTCTGATGTTCAAGGACAAGAGAAGCGACCCGCAGAAGGAGTACGTCTATTGGCACGCGAGGCAGGGGCTGGCCCTGGCGATCGTAGTCTTCGTGCTCTGCATCGTCCTCATGTTCGCGGGCTTCGTCCTGGCGTTCATCCCAGTGGTGGGATGGATCCTAAGCTGCCTTATGTGGGTCTGCGTCATCGTCATCGCCTGGGGTGGCGCCATCATGGGCTGGATCAAGGCCTTCGGCGGCCAGAAGTGGGAGATACCCGGCGTCGCCAAAGTGGCAGCGATGTTCAACTGAGGCTTTTCACGATTTGGGTTGAGCGCGGGGGCCCGTGGTCCCCGCGCTTCCTTTTTGGGGTATCGTAAATTGGCGGGCGATCTCATTTTAGGCATTGACACATGCACGCGCTGGACGAACCTTGCCGCGATGGACGCCGACGGCGGCCTTCTGGCCGAGGTGCACGAACTTAGCGAGACTCACGCCACGCGGCTGGTGGCGGCGGCCGAAGGGCTTCTTCGCCGCTGTTCGGTGGGATATAACGAGGTCGCGGCCGTTGGCGCCGTTGTAGGTCCTGGCTCCTTCACCGGCTTGAGGGTGGGGCTCGCGGCGGCGCTCGGCTTCTCGCAAACTCTCGGGATCAAAGCGTACGGCATTGACAGCCTGACCGCGCTCGCCGAATGTTCTCCGGTGGAAGGGCCGGGGCTGGCGATCCTCGATGCGCGCCGCCGCGAGGTTTATGTCCGCCGGTTCATCAAGACCGCCGGGACTGTCACGGCGCTGAGTCCGGCGGAGGCGCTCCCTCCATCGGAAGCCGTCCCAAGAAGGTTTTCGCCGGCGTGGGCGATAGGGGACGGCGTGCCGTTGGCCGACGGCCTGCCCGATGGCTGCGCCCTTTTCCCCGATGTCCCTAATCTTGCCGTTCCGGCTGCCAAGCGGGCGGCGCGCGCATTAGCTGGCGGCGATGCGGGAGAAGCGCTCAGCGCCCTCTACGTCCGGCCGCCAGACGCAAAGCTGCCGGCGGGAAATGCCAGGACCTACAACGGCGCCAACGGCCGCGACCTCGTTATATCCCACCGAACAGCGGCGAAGAAGCCCTTCGGCCGCCGCCACCAGCCGCGTGGCGTGAGTCTCGCTA
>DAHXMK010000130.1 GCA_027365515.1 Candidatus Aminicenantota bacterium | reverse complement strand
AAGACCCACTCGATCGCCCATACCCACAGGAAAAGCCTTATCAGCATTGAGGTGGCTTCCGGGCTTATCAGGCTTATGGTGAACCATATGCCGACGCCCGTCAGCGCGCCCAGGACGAGGGTCAGGAGGAGGAAGAAGCGGGAGCGCCGCTTGAGCCACGTCTTCAACGCTTCGTCGTCGTGGCGCGAGGCGGCCGCCTCGACGAGGACCATCATCAGCCCGCCGCCTATGGCGAAGTGGGAGATGAAGACGTGGACCGTCGCTATCAGAGCGATGATCCAGGCCGAGCCGAAGTGGACGTACCAGACGGGGTAATTCATCCGTTAGCCCCGGTCACGCCGGCCCGACGCGCGCGGCTTTTGCTTTTCTCGGCGGTGAAACGTGGAGCGTTTCCACCATCTTCACCTCTCGTCTTCCCGGCGCTTCACTTCAAAGTGTTCTTGGCGATGACGAGCCGCTGGACCTGGTTGGTCCCTTCGTAGATCTGGGAAAGTTTGGCGTCGCGCATGATCTTCTCGACGATGTTGTCCTGCGAGTAGCCCTCTCCGCCCATGATCTGGACGCAGTCCGTGGCGACCTTCATCGCCACGTCCGTCGCGAAGTACTTCGCCATCGCGCTGTAGGTGCCGACCTCCTTCTCCTGGTCGGTTAAAATGGCCGCGTTCCACACCAGGAACCTGGCCGCGGTGACTTGCGTCGCCATCTCGGCGAACATGAAGCCTATCGCCTGGAAGCTGGCGATGGGCTGGCCGAACTGCTTCCTGTTGAGCGCCCACTTCTTCGCCACGTCTAGCGCCTCGCGCGCCATGCCGACGGCGGCGGAGGCAACGCCAGAGCGCGTCCTGTTGAAGGTTTTCATAGCGATCAAGAAGCCCTGGTTCTCCTTCCCGATGACGTTCGAGACGGGAACCTCGACCTCGTTGTAATCAATTTCGACCGGGCAGGAGGCGCGCTGGCCCATCTTCGGAAGCTCGCGGCCGATCTTGACTCCAGGCGCGTCGGCCGGGACGACTATCGCCGACATCCCGCGCGCCCCCCTTCCGGGGTCGGTGTTGCAGAAGACGGTGTGGTACATCGCCTGCTTGCCGTTGGTGATGAAGCGCTTGTGTCCGTTGATGACGTACACGTCCCCCTTGCGGACCGCCGTGGTCTGAACCGCGCCGGCGTCTGAGCCCGCTTCGGGCTCGGTGAGGCAGAAAGCCGCCAGGCCGCGGTTCTCGATCAGGTGGCCGAAGACGCGCTTCTTCAGGTCGTCGCTTCCGCCGACGAGAAGCGGAGTGAGCGCGAGGTTGTTCGCGTCTATGCATATCCCGATGCCGGAGCAGGCCGCCCCCAACTCCTCGCTCACCAGACAGCCGTCGAAGGAGCTATGGCCAGCCCCGCCGTACTGCTTGGGGATCGCGCCGTTGATGATGCCCTCGTCGTACGCCTTCTGGACGACGGGCCACGGGAATTCGCAAGAGAGGTCGTACTGCCTGGCGACGGGGCGGATGTTCCCGTCCGCGAATTCCTTCGCCTTCGCAACCAGCTTCTGCTGCTCCTCGCTAAGCTCGAACGAGACCATGACTCCTCCTTCTTGAAGGCGTGGCGCCTCGCCGCGCCCTGCCTATTTCTTGTCCTTCGCGGCCTGGGAAACCAGCTTGGCCAGCTCCGCCATCTTGAACGGCTTCGCGATGAACTGGTAAGCGCCGAGCGCCTCGGCCTCCCGGTTCGTCTCGATGGTGGCGTAGCCTGTTATCACTATGACCTGCGTGGCGGCCGCTTTCTCCTTGACGAAGCGGAGCACGTCCATTCCGGTCGGCCCGCGCATCTTCATGTCGGTGACCAGCACGTCGAAGCTCTTCTCGTGAAGCCTCTTCAGCGCCGCCTCGCTCTCGGTGAATGCCTCCACCTCGAAGCCCTCCCTTTCCAGGACCGGCTTCAGCCTGTCGCCGACGATCGGCTCGTCGTCCAGCACCATCACGCTCTTTAAGCTCATTTCTCCTCCCCTTCCAGCTTCAGTGTTTCGCCGTTGGCCGCGGGGAGGCAGACCCTGAAGGTCGTCCCCTGGCCGGGCTGGCTCTCGACCTGGATGTCCCCGCCGTGCTTCTTGAGTATGCTTACGCTAACCGAAAGGCCGAGCCCCGTCCCTTTGCCCGGCTCCTTCGTGGTGAAAAACGGATCGAAGACGTGGGGAAGGACTTCGGGCGGT
>DAHXMK010000107.1 GCA_027365515.1 Candidatus Aminicenantota bacterium | reverse complement strand
CCTATTTACCTGATTTTGTTGGCCTTCCCAAGAGAGAACGCTATTCACAGGGCACGAGGATACTTGATTCACAGTGGCCGATTAAGGTTAGATTGGATTGAGGCTGCCTTGCCATTATCAAAAAAATAGGGCCGCCTCGCGGCGGCCCCGAAAAGCCTATATGAACAAGACTTAGAACTTGTAGTTAAACTGAAGGCCGGCGAGGATGCTCGTCCCCTTATAAACGCCATCGTTGAGGGCCTGGTAGCTGTTCAGGTACAGTGAGGTTAGAGGAGTTGGAAGCGTGGGCAGCCCGGTCGCGTTGTAGTAGGTGCCGGCCGATGGGGAAGCTTCCTGGAACTTCAAATACATTACGTACCAGTCAAGGCCCCAGTGCTCACGATTGTAGCCCATTCCGAACTGAACCGACCAGCGGTTGGAATCAGGCAGGAATGGGCTTCTCGTGCTATCCGGCACTGGCGCCTGGTCATAGAGAACGCCCCAGCGAAGCTCCATGCGGTCGTTAAGCTTGTAGGCAAAACCCAGGCGGGCAGCCCAGGTGTCGTTCCAATTAAAGATAAAAGCCTCCTGAGGGGGGACTACCGCTTCTCCGCTGGCGGAGCCGAGAAATGGACTGACAGGAAGGCTTGTCGGGTTGCTGAACTGGGCATTCGTGCTGCTCCAGGCGTTACTCCACTGCGTCCATTGCAGGTCGAATTCAACCGTCAATGGGTTGCCGTTCCAAGCCACGCCTACCGTAGCCATAGCGGGCACCGTGGCGAGCGTCATCTTGACGTCTTGGCCGGGGAAGAAAGTGGTCCAGTTCGTCGGCAGGCCAAATGGATTGGGGCCGCCGGCCGCCAAACGGCTGGAGTCCGTATAGAACCAAGTGTGCCCCTTGTAATCGAAGGTGGCCTTGCTCCTGTAGGTCAAGCCGAAAGACCATGGGTCATTCTTGAACAGCCACCCAATATCGAAGCCGAGGGCCTTGGCCCGCATATCCGAGGCGACGAAGGCCTCTGATGATGAGTAGGCCGGTACGCCTGGGAAGAAAAAGTTGCCTCCAACGACGCCATTATAAAGAGTTGATAGCGCCGTCGTGTCCTGGTTCCTGGTCAGGATAATCTGGGAGTCGTAGTAGTCAAGGCCGATGCTTAAAGCGTTGTGGTCTCCGATCTTGAACGCCACGACCGGATGGTAGTCAATCGTCGTGATCTGGGACTTGCGGCTGAACCAGCGGCCGGGGAAGTGGTCGTTCCAGTCGGTTGCCAGATCGTAAGGAGCGGTCACGCTGAAGCCGAAAGAGACGTTGTCCCTTATAGCCCAGGTGAAAAAGGCGCTTGGGACAAACATGTTCTGCTTGTTGTCCTTCCAGTTGCCGAGCGTCGGGCTCTCGTACTTCACGTCCGCGTTGATATAGGTCATGTTGAAAGAGAGGTTCATGCCTTTGAGAAACGCGATGCCCGCCGGGTTGTAAGCGAGGGCGGTTGCATCGTCCGAGCGGGCGACCCACGCGCCGGCCTGAGCCGATGCCTTGGAGCCCTGCTCGTAAACCAGTACGCCCGACGCAAACGCGCCGAATGACAACATCAGAAGCGCCGTTCCTAACAGAACCGACCAAATAAGACTTCTCTTCATGGGGGCCTCCTTCCCAAAACGCTAGAATTATGGTTCATCAAAATGGCCTTGTCAAGAGTGGATATGCGCGAGGAGGCATGGAGACTAGCTAGCGCCGATCCCCTTCCCTTGATTTCAACCACCCGGCATGGTAGCGTGTGCCTCGTTTGCCGCGCCGGTATTCGCGGCCAGTGAGGTTAACGCTTGAAGGTCGCAATCCTTCAACTCGGATGTCCCAAGAACGTCGTTGACGGCGAGTGGATGCTCGGGCAGATTCGCGAGGCCGGGCACGAGATTTCGTCTAACCTCGACGCCGAGGCCGTGATCGTCAACACCTGCGGATTCATTGACTCGGCCAAAGAGGAATCGGTGAACGCCATCCTGGAGGTGGCCACGCTGAAGAAGTCGGGCCGCGTGCGGCGGCTGATCGTCGCCGGCTGTCTGGTGCAAAGGTACAAGGAAGAGCTGCAAAGGGCGATTCCCGAGATAGACGGCTTCGTACCGCTCGGCGCCATATCGCGCGTGGTAACGCTCCTTGAAAGTCCAAACAAGCGGGTCAAGATCACTGACAAGGTTGACCTTTATGACGGACTTGAGCCGAGGATCCTCTCGACGCCTCCGCACCTCGCCTACGTCAAGATCGCCGAAGGCTGCGACAATCCTTGCGCTTTCTGCCCGATCCCCTCCTTTCGCGGGCGGCTCCATTCAAGGCCCATCGCCTCCGTCATCGCCGAGTTGAAAACGCTGGCCGAAAAAGGCGTCAAGGAGGCGGTGCTCATCGCCCAGGACACGACCGCTTACGGGCGCGACCTCGGCTTGAAAGACGGCCTCGCGGCGCTTCTTGAGCGTGTGGAGGAAAATCCTTCTCCTCCATGGGTAAGAGTTCTCTACACCTACCCGAATCATCTGACGCCGTCGCTTCTTCGCGTCATGGGCAAGGCGCGCAAGGTCCTTCCCTACTTGGACCTTCCCCTTCAGCACGCCCACCCGGAGAGTCTATCCGCCATGGGCCGTGGAGGCGGCGCCGCGATATTCCTCAAGCAGATGGAGAAGGCGCGCAAGGCCATACCGGGCCTTGCGATCAGGACGGCCTTCATCACCGGATTTCCCGGCGAGAAGCGGGAACACTTCAAAGCTCTTCTTGAGTTCATCAAGGAGGCGCGCTTCGACCACCTGGGAGTCTTCACCTACTCGCGGGAAGAGGGAACGAAGGCATACGGCCTCGGCGACCCGGTTGACAAGAGAACGAAGATCCGCCGCCAGGAGGCCGTCATGGCTTTACAACGCGAGATTTCCTGGGATAATAACAGGCGGCGGGTCGGACGGACGCTTGAGGTTTTGGTCGAGGGCGCTTGCGAGGAGACCGACCACCTGTTGCAGGGCCGGGCGACTCACCAGGCGCCGGAAATAGATGGACGCGTCCTCATCAACGACGGCTTCGCCCAACCCGGCTCCCTGGCGCAAGTCCGGGTGAGAGAAGCTCACCCTTATGACCTGGTAGGAGAAATAGTTGGCTGATGCGCCGAAAGGCCCGCGCTGGGCCGTCATGACCGCTTCCGTCATGGGCCTCGGCTTCACGCCGAGGATGCCCGGAACGGTCGGCGCGGCCGTCGGCTTCTTTCTTTACATGCCGGCCTTCTTCATCGGGGCCCCTCATTGCTACATCCTTCCGCTGGCGGTATTCGTCCTTTCAATCGCCGCTTCAGCCGCAAGCATTCCAAAGGTGCTGGCCGCGACCGGCCTCAAGGATCCGCAGTGGGTTGTCATTGACGAAGTCGCCGGCGTCACGGCGGCATTCGCCCTCAACCCGCCGGTCTTCGCGCGGGCGCTGCTCTGCTTTATTCTCTTCAGGCTCTTGGACATTCTCAAGCCCTTTCCCATAGACAGGATGGAAAAGCTGCCGGGCTGGTGGGGCGTTGTCATGGACGACGTCCTTGCCGGCCTCTTGGCCGGGCTGATCACCTGCCTCGTTTGGACGCTGCTATGATCCTTCTCGACAGGCTGGACAACATTCCCCACCACTCGCCGCCGGTCATAGCGACGATCGGCAACTTCGACGGCCTCCACCGGGGCCACAAGCGCCTTCTGCGAAAAGTCCTTTCGAGGGCCAGGGAGGAGGGCGGCACTTCGGCGCTCGTCACCTTCGAGCCGCACCCCCTGAAGGTCCTCCACCCCCAGGCCGCGCCGGCCCTGATTCTTACGCTTCCCCAAAAGAGGGACATTCTCTCCTACCTAGGCCTTCAGCTCCTGATCGAAATCCCCTTCGACGACAAGTTCGCGAGCATGGAAGCGGATGAATTCGTCCGCCTCCTGGCCAAAGGGCTCTCACCGGCAGAAATTTACATCGGCGAGGACTTCCGCTTCGGGCGCCAAAGGCGCGGGGACATCGAGTTGCTTCGGGGCCTTGAGAAAGAACTCGGCTTCAAGGCCGAGGCAATCCCAAAGCTACAGGTGGAGGGCAGCGACGTTTCCTCGACGCGCATCCGCGGGCTTCTGACCGCGGGAAGAATGGAAGAAGCGGTCAGCCTCCTCGGCCGCCCGTACATAATTGAAGGCGTCGTCCGCCACGGCGACGCGCGAGGCGCGACCCTCGGCTTTCCCACCGCCAACCTTTCAATAGAGAACGAATTGGTCCCGGCCCACGGCGTTTACGTCGCCGCCGTGGACATCGGCGAGAACCCGCTCCTCCCCGGCGTCGCCAACCTTGGCGTCAGGCCCACCTTCGGCGACAACGAAGTCTCGGTCGAGGTCCACCTGCTGAAAGGCGGCAGAGACCTTTACGGACGGAGAATCCGCTGCTTCTTCTTCCAGTTCCTGAGGCCAGAAATGAAATTCCCGTCGGTCGAAGCGCTGAAGGAGGCGATCGCCTCCGACGTCACGTCGGCCCATTCCTTCTTCGCCACCAACAGCCTCCAGAGACGCATGTTCTACTAGGCCTCTTGACGTTTTCCACTTGGACCGCTAATCTTTCTCCCTACGGAGAGATGGCCGAGCGGCCGAAGGCGCCGGTCTTGAAAACCGGTTTCCCGCAAGGGAACGGGGGTTCGAATCCCTCTCTCTCCGCCATGAATTGGGCGGGCGGTTTTTCTTTTTCGCGCTCCGCTTGTCAAGCCAAGCGGAGCGCTCTATTTGCCCTTCGGGGCCCCTCCCGCCCAACGTTCGGCTGGGCAAAGCCCACCGCAGAGGGATGCTTTCGAGGGAACTCCTGCGGCTCCGGCCTCACTGCCCACTCTCCCCTTCCTCGAAGCAATTCTTTGCGGGGACAAAAAGATACCCGCTCGCTTCGCTCGCTGATACCCCCGCTTAGAGACAAGTATGAAGTATGAATGATGAAGTACGAAAGGTGGCGCTTCCTCCTTTAATTCAACCTTCAACCTTGCCGTTTCGGCCCGCCCCGGGAACCGTAGGCGCCGTTGCGCGCTCGACGGAGGCGCAAGGCCGATGGGCGCCGCCGCTTCGCGGCGGCACGAATCCGCTTCCAAGCCGTCTCGAAGCGTTCACTCGCTCATTGAATAGGCTTAACGCTTCTCCCCGTCTCGTTCAGCGGCTTCTAGCCAAGTTCCTTGGCCGTCCATCGGCCTTGCGGAAGTCCATTCGCATTTGTCATTGCGACGCTGGCGTGAGCCAGCGGAAGCAATCTCGCCCCACCCCACCCTTTTGCACGCCGGCGGCGTCGGACCTATAGCTGCGTTAGGCTTCGGCGTACGGCAGCTCCGAGTACATCAAGTACGAGTCGCTGCCTTCCGCCTCGCCTGCCTTGCTCTAGGCCCAACGGCGCCGGGACGGCCATTCCTGCGGAATGGCTACAAGCTCAAGGGAAGCAGGATACCCGTTCCTCAGAACAGATAAATGCTAGAAAGCAAGATGTGACCCCGGGATCATGACCCCGGGATCATGCGCAAGCCTCAAGGATGACCTGGGCGAAGAAGTCCCCCCAGCGGCAGCCCAAGCGGGAAGGCTTGGCGCGGAGATGCTTCTCGATGTCAGTGTCGTGTCCCCCGAATCACAAGGAGATACTGTCGAGATTCAATATCTGCCCACAATTTTCGCCCGTCTGCCACCTGACCTTTGGATCCCATTCACGCATCATTGACAGCGGCACTTGCTCCTTTGTTCCTTTAGTTTCTTTTCTACCCAATGTCCGTATTGGTGTCCCCCGACACCCGCGAATTGACCATTGTTTGTATAAGACCAATCGAGAAACCACTGCCAGCACAAATCTTTATCTTCGACCATATAGATTTCATACAAACCTGCGTCAACCATTAGTGAGGCATCACAAAGCCGAGGTGTCTTTACCCTGATTAACAACTCCCCATTTTCGCGACTAAAGGACCAACATATAGGTTTTGGGGATAGACTGTTGAAGTAAATCCGGTAATCATGGTCATTGTGATGCAAATCAAGGACGCCGCCTTCTAGCTTGCTGCCAGGAAATTTTGCGATCAATGGTCCAACCGCGAAAACGATTTCCGTCACACCATTAGCTTCATTGTGCAGTTTCAGAAGGCTCGACTGAATTTCAGCCGCTATCGTATTGGCCTCCGCTTGCCTGCTGTCAATCAATGAGAAAAGCTCTTTGATAGGCGGTTCGGCTCTCTTTCCTGGACTTTTCGCAGTAGAGTACGCCGGCGCACATCCAATTATTGAACCCGCAATGGCTAGAGCCATTGTAACTGACCGCCAAGCTCTCATGGCCAATACCCATATTCCAAATAAATTTCATCCGAATCCAATGCACCCCTCCAACTTCTCGATGAGCCTGGGCGATTCCAGCGGGCGGCAAGTTCTCTCGCAGCGCTTGGCCGCTTTCACCTCCGCTTCAATCATGCCGCCATTTAGCACCGACGCCCACGCCACGAGGCCACCCAATTGAGTAATCAGTATAACTGCTGCCCTTTGTCCCCTCTCCACTCACTGCGTCACGTGATCAGGGCGTCCGGAAGCCGCAACCCGCGTGAGCCTAGCCATGATTCATCCTATTCCCGGCAATCGTCCCTGTCAATGTAATCAGTGTTGTGTCACTGACATTGGCTCTAAAGCCATCGCTTGTTGACCGGAACTGACCTGCCATTCGGAGTGAAGCGACGAATGGCGCGGCCCAGGATTGGGCCAGATGCAAGGAAGGCAAGCGGGACGAGGCCGACTCGTACCTTCGTACTTGGAGCGCCTCGGACCGCGAAGCCTGACGAAGCAGGTGGTCCGGGACTTGGGCCGCTCCTTTTTTCTATAAAGAGAGAGAGTAGAACACCCCACACTCCTACACCGACGATAACTGTGTCACAACGGCGTCGAGGGAATGCGAAAGCGTTTGCAGCGCGGGCCTTCCAGAGAGTCCGAAGGACGTGGGGGAGACGGATGGCGGCGGGGAGAAACGCCAGGCAGGCTCTCGCCTCTTCCCTCTGACGTTTCGGACCGGCGCCAACGGCTCCCCCAAGAGCGCCGCAGGCGCGGGGAAGGCCCGCTCGCGGCGATCCACAAGCAACGCCAATTCGCCTCGCGGCGGAAGCAGTCCGTAGGTGGTTTTGGGTTATACTTCCACAAGCGCCTCATTCCGGCGTGAAGGAGGAGTCTTCATGGTTTTTCGCACGGAACACGACAGCCTTGGCGAAAAGCAGGTTCCGGCCGAGGCCTACTACGGCGTACAGACGATGAGGGCGGTGGAAAACTTCCCGATCACCGGCCTTCCCATTTCCAGATACAGAAGCCTCGTGAAAGCTTTGGGGGCGATCAAGGAGGCGGCAGCGCGCGCCAACATGGAACTGGGACAGCTTGATCTTAGAGTCGGCGGCGCGATCGCCGAGGCTTCTCGCGAAGTTCAGTCTGGGGCGCTGGACGCCCACTTCGTGGTTGACGTCATCCAAGGCGGGGCCGGCACTTCGACCAACATGAACGCTAACGAGGTGATCGCCAACAGGGCGCTGGAAATCCTCGGCGGGGCGCGTGGAGATTACGCCGCCTGCCACCCCAACAACCACGTCAACCTTTCCCAGTCAACGAATGACGTCTATCCCACGTCGCTCAAGCTGGCCGCCATCTGGATGATCGGGGACCTCGCTTCGGCCATGGAACTTCTCGCAGAAGCCTTCGCGTCAAAGGGCGAGGAATTCAAAGAAGTGATCAAGATGGGGCGGACCCAGATGCAGGACGCCGTCCCCATGACGCTGGGCCAGGAGTTCACCGCTTGGGCGGTCACGGTTGGAGAGGACATCGAGCGGCTCCGGGAGGCGTCGAAGCTCATTCACGAAATGAACCTGGGGGCGACCGCCATCGGAACTGGCGTAAACACGGTGGCAGGCTACGCCGCGAAGGTCCGAGAGGAGCTGATCAAGATAACGGGGCTGCCTCTGATCACGGCGCCGAACCTGGTCGAGGCGACGTCGGACGCCGGCGCCTTCGTCCAGCTCTCCGGCGTTCTGAAAAGAATAGCGGTCAAGCTGTCGAAGGTCTGCAACGACCTGCGGCTGCTCTCGTCCGGGCCTAGAGCCGGCTTCGGAGAAATACACCTTCCTCCTGTTCAGCCGGGCTCGACCATAATGCCCGGCAAGGTCAATCCCGTCATTCCGGAAGTCGTGAACCAGGTCTGCTTCCAGGTCATCGCAAATGACGTTGCGATAACGCTCGCCGCGCAGGGCGGGCAGCTCGAACTGAACGCCTTCGAGCCGCTCATCGCATTCGACCTCTTTCACGGCGAGCCCGCCGGCCATCGAGAAAATCTGCTTCGAGCCAACGGCCACGAGGCTCGAAAACCCAGGAGTCGTCGCTCCGACCTGGCGGTTGAGAAAAGCGG
>DAHXMK010000100.1 GCA_027365515.1 Candidatus Aminicenantota bacterium | reverse complement strand
TAGGGAAGCAAGACGCTGCGCTTTGGCATAGCGGCCCGCTTCATGGTACTCTTGAGTTCAATGGGAGGCCGCCATTGGCTGAACGGAACGATAGATTTCTCAGGGCGTGCAGGCAGCAGAAGGTTGACACGACGCCGGTCTGGTTCATGCGACAGGCGGGTCGCTACCTCTCCGAATACCGCGCCGTGCGCGAGAAGGCGGGGGGATTTCTCGCGCTCTGCAAGACGCCGGAGCTCGCCTGTCAGGTGACCATCCAGCCTGTTGACATTCTTGGCGTTGACGCCGCGATCCTGTTTTCCGACATTCTCATACCGCTCGAAGCGATGGGCATACCGATCAGCTTCGGCGAGGGAGAGGGCCCGAAGCTTGAACCGGTAAGAAGCTCCGTTGACCTGGACAAGCTGCGCGTCCCGGACCCGGCTTCGGAGACCCGCTTCGTCCTCGACGCCGTCGGGCTCGTGCGGCGGGAACTCGGCGGAAGGGTGCCTCTCATCGGCTTCGCAGGGGCGCCTTTCACCCTCGCCTGCTACGCCGTCGAAGGGGGCACGTCGCGAACCTTCGGGCAGGTTTTGAACTGGATGTACCAGGACCCGGAGAGCTTCTGCCGCCTTCTGGGACTGATGGCCGAAACGGTGATCATCTACCTCAAGGCGCAGATCGAGGCGGGGGCGCAGGCGGTCCAGCTTTTCGACACTTGGGCCGGCGTCTTGTCACGCCACCACTACCGCGAGTTCGTTCTGACGGCGACCGCGCGCGTCTTCTCGGCCTTGAAAAGCCTCGGTGTCCCGATGATCCTTTACGTGAACGGGTCGGCGCAGTTCCTTGAGGAGATGGCGCTCACCGGAGCGGACGTGATTTCGGTGGACTGGCGCGTCGGCATGGACGAGGCGCGGGAGCGCACGCGCGGAAGCTGCGCCCTTCAGGGCAACATGGACCCGATGGCCCTTTACGCGCCGGCCGGGGTCATCAAGGAGCAGGCGCGTAGAATCATCGCCCACGCGCCCCAATCCGGCCACGTCTTCAACCTAGGCCACGGGATGCTGCCCGACGTGCCCAGGGAGAACGCGATCGCGCTGGTCGAAATGGTCCACGAGCTTGGCCGGAAGGAAATCTAAATGAGCGAACGCTGGGACGCCCCGGTCTTCGACAAAGAGAAAATCCTCAAGTACGACAAGCCGGGGCCGCGCTACACCTCCTACCCGGCCGCGCCTTACTTTCACGAGGGGTTCGGGACGAAGGAGTACGAGAAGGAGATAACCAGAACCAACGCCGCGCCCGATCCCCCGCCCCTGTCGCTCTACTTCCACCTTCCCTTCTGCCAGTCGGTCTGCTACTTCTGCGGCTGCAACGTCACCTTCACCAAGGACAAGAGCCTCGGCGACGTCTACGTTGACCACCTGCTCCTCGAAATGGACGCGCTGAAATCGCGCCTCAAGCCGTCGCGCAAAGTGGCCCAGGTCCACTGGGGCGGCGGCACGCCCACCTTCATCCCGGCGCCGGCCCTCAAGAAGCTCTGGGAAGGCATCAGGGAGCGGTTCGACTTCGAGCCGGGGGCGGAGATCGGCGTCGAGATAGACCCGAGGGCGGTGACCGAGGAGCACCTTCAGCTTTTCGCCGACGGGGGCTTCAACAGAATCTCGATGGGCATTCAAGATTATGACGCCGAGGTTCAGAAGGCCGTCCACCGGGTACAGCCTCAAGAGCTGACCGAGGGAATCTTCAACCGCTGCCGCCAGCTCGGCTTCACTTCCATCAACGTTGACCTGATCTACGGCCTTCCCTACCAGACCGCTTCCCGCTTCGCCTCGACGGTCGAAAAGATCATCAAGATGGGGCCGGACAGAATCGCCGTCTTCAACTTCGCCTACCTGCCCGAGATGATCGGCCACCAGCGCGCGATTCCAAGAGAGGCGATGCCTTCGCCCTCGGAGAAGCTCGACATTCTCGAGATGGTGGCGGAGAAGTTCACCTCCAACGGCTACCTCTACGTCGGGATGGACCACTTCGCGCGCCCGGACGACGAGCTTTGCAAGGCGCTCAAGGAGCGCACGCTCTACCGCAACTTCCAAGGCTACACGACGAAGGCCGGCTGCGACCTTTACGGCGTCGGCGTCACCTCCATCGGCCAGGTCGGCCGCTGCTACGTCCAGAACCGCAAAGAGCTGAAGGCTTACCAGGAAGCGGTCAAGGCCGACGGCCTCGCGGCCTTCCGGGGGGTCCTGCTGACCGACGACGACGTGATGAGAAGGGACGTCATCACCAAGCTCATGTGCCACTTCGTCCTCTACAAGAAAGAAATCGAGTCGGCCTACGGCGTCTCGTTCGACGAGACTTTCTCCGACGCCCTGCGCGACCTCAAGCCGATGGAGGAGGACGGCCTGGTGGCCCTCCACGGCGACAGAATAGAAGTCACGCCGCTCGGCAGGCTCCTGGTCCGCAACATCGCCATGCCCTTCGACGCCTATCTCCGCAAGCAGGGCGAAAGCAACCGCTTTTCGAGGACCGTGTAAGAGGCGAAGTCGGGAAGTCAGAAAGTGAGGAAGGGGGACCACGCAGCATGAACTCTCGTAGCGCCGAAGGTGGCCCTCTTCACCTCCCCGCCTCCTCACCTCCTCACGAACCCACGAAGGCCACGGCGGCGGTCCTCCTGAGCAACTACGGCGGGCCGGAAGGGCCGGCCGATTGCGAGCCCTACCTTCGGAACATCTTCATGGACGCGGACCTCATCCCGATTCCAAGCCTCGTCAGGCCACTGGTGGCGAGATTCGCCGCGAAAAGGCGCGCGCCGCTCTTGCGGCATACCTACGAGGCGATGGGCTGTTACAGCCCCATCCTCGAACAGACCAGGGCTCAGGCCGACGCGCTTCAACAGGCGCTCGGCGGCGGCTTCCGCTGTTACGTGGGAATGCGCTACTTCCGCCCCTTCATCGCCGACGCCTGCCGCGAGATCGCCGCGAACGGCCACGAAAAGATCATCCACCTGCCGCTCTACCCCCACGAGTGCCGGTCAACCACCGGCTCGTCCCTGAAAGAGGCGGCGAGGGCGCTGAAAAGAATCGGCTGGAACGGCGCGCAGGCGGAAGTCCGCTCCTTCTGGGAGCGCCCGGAATATCTCGACGCCCTGGAGGGAAGCGTCCGGGAGGCGGTCGAGGGCTCTCCCAGAGAGGCGGCGCTTCTCTTCGCCGCCCACGGCCTGCCCAAATCGGTGGCCAAGGGCGACCCTTACAAATCAGCGGTCGAGGCGACGGCGCGGGCCGTGAGCAAGAAGCTCGGCAGGGAGTTGCGCCTCTCGGAAGAAGCGCGGGAGTCGGCCGGCGCGCCAGCCGCCCTCGCCTGGCAGAGCAAAGTGGGGCCGATGCGCTGGCTGGAGCCTTCGGTTGAATCGGTCATCAGGGCCTACGCCCAGGGGAAGGTCCGCCACGTCATCGTCGTCCCCCTCTCCTTCGTTTCAGAGCACAGCGAGACGCTTTACGAGCTCGACATTCTTTACCGCGCCCTCTCCGTCAACCTCGGCGTCGGCTTCACGCGAGTGCCGACGCTCCAGACCCACCCCGGCCTCATCGCCGCCCTCGCCGAGGCGGTCAAGCGGGCCGACGGCGCGGAGCGATAAAAAAAGATGTTCACCACAAAGGCACGAAGGACACGAAGGAAAACAAGTGAGAAGTTAGACGTGAGAGGTTGTAGGAGGCGTCTCCAGACGCCGATTGCGTGATTCGTGAGCCGTGAATAGTGAAAGAGGCAAGATTTGCGCGGGGGGTGCTAAGAAGCAAGATGCGACCTTGAATTACTACAGACATTTTTGGTGTCAAATGGTGACCTTATGAAGGAAAACAGGATGATGAGAATCTTGCCTACTGTCCTGGGGCTTGCCGCTATTCAACTGCTGATCTGTTGTGCCGGGAGGCCTCCCGAAAAAGCGAAGGATGACTTGTTCTTAATGGTCTCTAGCCGGTTATCGATGGGGCCAGGTGCAGAACAATTCAGAGGCCTTTCTTGGGATACAAAGTACTACTGGGGGCCTAAACAGAAACTGGCTCTTCAGCAGGACGGGATCGTTTTTGTGGATTGTACTAAGAGCGATGACGTCTCTCTAGCCTTGTCTCAAGTTACGTCGAAGCATGACCTCTGTATATGGAGTATCCTTCGCAAGGGAAGGTTTCTTTGCCTGCCCGCTATTGAAAGAAAATGGGTTAAGGAGATACATTTTAACAGGATGTGTCTGGCAAGTGATTTGGGGGAAATCAAATGGTTCGTCTACGACATGCAGACGGGGACGCTTAGTTTAGGGAAGGACTCATGGCCAGCTTCCGGGTTGTTAACGCCGTGTGGTATCTAGAGTGGGAGCAAACAGGAACAGGTAGCCATCTCCCTCATCTATGTTGACGAACTCATGTCTTAACGGTGGCTACAAGCTCAAGGGAAGCAGGATACGGGGCGAATTGCGAATGGTGAATTTTGAACAAGGATAGTTTTGAGTTTTGAGTTAGGAGTTTTGAGTTGGCAATGACCATAAGAACGAAGCGCGGCAAGTCAAGTCGTGCTCAGAGTTGAGAAATGCTAGAAAGCAAGATGTGACCCTGGCGGTTGAAAGCAAGATGTGACCCCGAGTTAGCGCATTGGGGAGGCAAGTTGACGGCGCGAAAGGCCGCGCCGACGCCTTGGCACTCAAGAGTGATGGAAAGACATGGACCCGTCCCATGCTCCTCCCAATTCACCAGCTTGTAAAATCACCGCTCATAGCAGCGAAGGCCGAGTATAGCACCAACCCACGGCAAAACAAGCCATTTAGATGCCCTTGTGGGCATCCAATTTCACCCGCAAAGGCCTTGAAAGCCACCTTGACACTCCCCCGCACACGCAGTACATTCACGGCATGAGAGGGATGAAACCAAGACGCCGTGCTAACCCACTATGTGAAGATTGTCGTAGGCAGTCTAATAAGCGTTAGGGGGCTGAGGGAAGTAGACAATGATTAGAAATCGCATGGCAGAATTCACTTTTGAAAGAGAAGCGGTGGAAGTGCGAAAGTATCCTTACAAGCCGTCCATTGCTTATCTGAAAAATATCTTGCATGCGAGGGATGTACAAGAAGTTGATGGCGATAGTATATGGCTAAAGGATAGAGATATTGTCTATCTGCCATACAAACACAAAGATACTTTAGCACAATGGGCTAAAGACAATGCAATTCCAGTGCGCAGAAGATATGACCTCGTGGCATTGATTCTCCAGCCTTTTCTCGACACTGAATTTACTGCAAAAGATATGCAACATTCTTATCGTATCCTCAGACTTCATGGCATACCGCCTGAAGCATGTGATGCGTATCGAGCAAGGTTCCAAGATATAATGTGGGAGTACAACATCACGTCAATGCTTTGGGAATGGTGCTATTTAGGCATAACTGATCTATTAGACGCACATCTGGGGATATTGGTTAGTGACAAATACAGGGTAAGCGAAGATCGGTTTGAAAAGCTGTATTGGGAGCTAATCGCGATTCAGAGAAGGGCGAGCATCGTTGGAGCCCCCTAACCAGCAGCGGCAACGGACCGGTCCGTGGGGTTGCTGCATGCCTTACCCTTGGGGGAGGTCCGTTGAATTAGTTGCTTAACTTGAACCAGTTAGCCCGGCCGCTGAACGCGGGCGTTGGTGCGCTTGAATCCCGCCTGCCGTGGGCCTATAATTGGCAATGAGGTGGATTATGCGTCTGGAGTTTAACGTTCTAATCGAGAAAGATTCCGATGGCTATTTCGTTGCGACCGTGCCCGAGCTGCGGGGCTGCCACACCCAAGCTAAATCGCTCGATGCGCTCATGAATCGCGTTCGCGAGGCAATTGAGGCGTGCCTCGAGGCCAAAGGCGGCAAATATCCTCATCCCGAGTTCATCGGTCTCCAGCGCATCGCAGTCGGGCAATGACGAGAGCACCCCGTCTGACCGGCAAGAAACTCATAACCATCCTTCGCTATGCCGGGTTCGAAATTATTCGTACAAAAGGCAGCCATCATGTTCTTCAGCATTCGGATGGGCGCGTGACGGTCGTACCGGTTCACCCGGGCGAGATCGTGGGCATCGGACTTCTGGGCAAGATTCTCCATGACTGCGAACTGACGCTCGAAGACCTGCGCAAGATTCTGAAGCAGACCTAACAACCAATAGAGGCGGCATTGTCAAAGGGGATGGTTTTGCCTTCCATCTGAATGTCGGCGGAAGTCGCTTCTTCCCGCCCCCATTTGACAACGCGAAGCCCGAAGGCATAAAGTCACCGCATGAGGGGGATCGCTTCCACCATCGCGCTAGCTCGACCAATGGCTTGTCTGGGATGCAGTCTAATAAGCGTTAGGTCGCCAAGGAGCCATAGAATAAGGGCGGGAGTCATCTTACACCTAATGTTATCTGTTTGCGCCGTACATGTAGCTTGCGCCAGACCTCCCAAGCCGGAGTACGTCATTTTCACAGAGAAGAACCCCATCTCCGGCAAACAACGCGAAACAGGCCGATGCTACGTGCCATATAACATTCATGACGCTATGACGACGCTAGATAACTATCTAGCTCCGAAGGTGAAGAACGATATAAGGGCGCTTCCATTCCAAGAGGTGACCGCCAGTCTTCATCTCGATCTCGGCATGGGACTCAGAAATAGCTGGGGGCTTTGGGTCAAGTCTCGCATGGCGCAATACTTTGCTCATTATGGTGTGCATAATCCAGACAACATGTCAGCCGTGATCTTGGAATGCTACTGGTACCATTTGCATGGTAGGCCATTGCACTTCCGTGAAGTATGCCGCAAGTACAGAGACCAGCCGCTTGAAGAACAGAATTGGGAGTAGCCTCACGAACCGTGGGCAACCGAACCACCCGTTTCAGCGGGCCGGTACGCGGGACACGAAACTCTTAACAGCTTGCCCTCCGCGTCCCAGGTCCGCCATAATGGTGTCGGTTGTTGAACGCGGGCGTTGGCAGGCAAGATGAAGAGGTGGACGTTGCTCGGATCCTTGGCGATCTTTGCTTGGGGGGCGACATCGATCGCCTGCGCCCCCAGGCCGCGCAGTGGCTATTCTCATTTAAAGGAGCTGCGGCTCAAAATTCTAGTGCCCGATCAGTTCCACTTTGCGGCCTACGGCCAGAAGATCGTTGTGCAATTTGAATTGGCCAACTTAGGTAAGGTTCCACTTCAGGTTGCGGTCAATCACCCGCTAGAACCTACGTACACTATGTGGGGCTCGGAGCGGTCCTTAGAAAGCGGTTACATCACCATTCACCCGAGCGCCAATATGAACCTGCTTATCAAACCTCGTCAGTCTCTGACATGGAATGAAGAAGTCGAGGTTCTTAGGGTTGGTCTTGGGCCGGCGTGCCTGAGAGCTCAGCTAGAGGTTGTCGACTTGGCAGACTGCACGGTCTACGGGTGCAACACAAAGCAGATCTCTTCTAACGACACGGAATTCGAGATCGTCGAAGCGCCAGACCGCCCCTTGTGAGCCCGCCTCACAGCCAACAGAGGCGGCATTGCAAAGGGGCATGGTAATGCTTTCCATCCGAATGTCGGCGCGGGATGGATAGGACAAGCGGCCGCTGAGCACGGACGCTAAATGGCTGGAGTGCACATGGACCTTAGTATCTATGCTTCTCCGGAAGCTTTGCCTTCTGAGCGGTGGCTCATCGTCTTGCTCATGGTCGCAGTTCTTTCGACCATCTATATACTAGCCCGGCTTATGTGGGCCTTCATTCTCGCCAGACTTCACCATGAGCCCAGAGGAGCGGGATCGCACAAAATATTCTTGATTGGCACGATTATCCTCTTCCTAGCCATTCACGTACTTGGTTACATCAGTTTTAACGCAAGGTACGCGCTGCTCCGGGTAGCCATTGACAAGTACGCAAGCAAAGGTGGTTCTAACTGGTTGGCCAATATTGCCCTTAATGGTATGGCTGGCACCGCTGCTATAATCTGGGCATCATCCTTCTGCGCCGCTGTGCTCGTGATCTTAACCCTATGTCTCTATAAACACCAGAAGAAGGCGGCCTGAGACGATGAGGCACCTAACAGCCAATACAGGCGGATTGCCAAGGGGCATGGTTTTGCTTTCCGTCCGAATGTCGGCAGGGACGGGTTTTGAGTTTTGAGTTATGAGTTATGAGTTGCGACGACACCGCCTGCAAATGACTCGTATCCTTGGCGCCAAGGGCGAGGAGACGCGACGGGACGCGCGGAGGAAAGCTGGGGCAGTGTTGAATTTTAAATTCTCAATTTTGAATTGTGGTACTACGTCTATTGAATAGATCCTGCCTCAATTCAACATTAAACATTCAACATTAAAAATTGAAAAGGCGCGAGGAAGGCCCCGGCATGCCGCCGCGAAGCGGCGGCGCCCCTCCCCTACGGCTCACTTCTAACTTCTCACGTTCTTTCCTTCGTGACCTTGGTGTTCTTTGTGGTGAAATGTCTTCTCTTTCGGCCTTCGGCCGGATCGGCGTCAGGAGACGCCTCCTACGGCGTCTCCCGTCCAACCTTCTCGTACGCTGGCGTCATGCTTGACTGATGGCCTCCTTCGCGGTATATTCTCTGTAGACACTGAGGAGGTGTCCCATGCTCACGAAGGTTCAAAGGTGGGGCAACAGTCTGGCGCTCAGGATTCCCAAACCCATCGCGACGGAATTAGGACTGTCCGACAACTCTCAGGTCACCTTGGCCTTTCACGACGGCGCCCTAACGGTTTCGCCTGTTGCGATCCCAAAGTACTCCCTTGCCGGTCTTGTGTCGGGTATCACCAAGAAGAACGTTCATCGCGAGATTGACTGCGGCGCCTCACGGGGCAAGGAGATCTGGTAAGTGCCCTACATTCCTGACCGGGGGCATGTCGTCTGGCTTTCTTTCAGTCCGCAAGCCGGCCATGAGCAGGCGGGCCGCAGGCCCGCGTTGGTCTTGTCTCCGAAAATCTACAACGGCAAGGCGGGGCTCATGTTGGCGTCCCCCATCACCAGCCAATTAAAGGGCTATCCTTTCGAAGTGGCGTTGCCACCCGATCTGCCAGTCTCTGGCGCAATATTGGTTGATCAAGCGAAATCGCTTGATTGGCGAGATCGCAACGCAACGTTCATCTGCGCGGTCCCGGACGCCGTCGTTTCGGAGGCGCTTGGCAAGCTCATCGCGCTACTCTCAAATGAATAGTCTTTTCGTTCGGCCTTCGGCCGGATCGGCGTCTGGAGACGCCTCCTACAACCTCACACCTTCGCGACGGGCGGCGCATTGCTTCCTCCGTGCCCGCCGGTTCGCAGGCTGCGGCTGGCGAGAACGTGGTACTACCTGAATTAATTGAATACCCATCCTCAATTCAACATTCAAAATTCAGCATTCACAATTTGCTCCGCACCCCTGTGGTGAACATCTTCCCTCTGTGCCCTTCGTGCCTTTGTGGTGAATATTTCATCCCACCCCTTCGTCGCCGCTCGGCCAGCGCGGGGCCGCAGGCCTCTTTTCAACGGGGCTGTGTTATTCTCATAGGGCGCGGCGGGGCGCGAGGCCGGCCGTGTTCTTGGCGATACCGAAGGCGGGCGCGATGGCCGAAGAGCTTGACGTTGTCATCATCGGCGGCGGAATCAGCGGGCTGACGGCGGGGCTTCTCTTGAAGCGGCGCGGCTTCAAGGCGGCCGTGCTGGAGGCGGCGCCGAGGCCGGGCGGCAGTATCGTCACGTGGAAGAAGGACGGCTTTCTCTTCGAGCTTGGGCCGAACACCGTCCTCAACAACGCCTTCGAGATTGATTCGCTCTGCGAGGAGGCCGGGCTTCTTGAACGAAGGATCACGGCATCGCCCAAGGCGAAGGTCCGCTACATCGTCAAGGGCGGACGGCTGGTGAAGCTTCCCGGCGGGCCTCTGGGCTTCGTGATGACGCCGCTCTTCTCGCTCAAAGCCAAGCTCCGGCTTCTGAAAGAGCCCTTCGTCGGGCGCGCCCCCGGCGGCGCCGAGGAGACGATCGCCGCTTTCGTCAGGCGGAGGCTCGGCGGGGAGTTCCTCGACTACGCCGTCGGTCCCTTCGTCTCGGGGGTTTACGCGGGAGACCCGGAGAAGCTC
>DAHXMK010000378.1 GCA_027365515.1 Candidatus Aminicenantota bacterium | reverse complement strand
GCCTGCGTCTCGATGACCGGCAGGGCCGTAAGCGATCCGCCGCCGCTTGCCTGGCTCAGCTTGGCGGCGCGCTCCAGAAGCCTTGAATGGAGATAGAAAACGTCGCCGGGGTAAGCCTCGCGGCCCGGGGGGCGCCGCAGAAGCAGGGATATTTCGCGGTAGGCCGCGGCGTGCTTCGAAAGGTCGTCATAGACCACCAGCACGTCCTTGCCCTTGAACATGAAGTACTCGCCCATCGCGCAGCCGGCATAAGGGGCGAGGTATTGGATCGAGGCAGGCTCCGACGCCGAGGCGGCCACAACGATCGTGTGGCCCATGGAGTCGTAATCCGAAAGGGTCTTGACCACCTGGGCGATCGTGGAGCGCTTCTGGCCGATTGCTACGTAGATGCAGATGACGCCCTTGTCGCGCTGGTTGATGATGGCGTCGAGCGCGATCGCCGTCTTGCCGGTCTGGCGGTCGCCGATGATGAGTTCGCGCTGGCCGCGGCCGATCGGTATCATCGCGTCAATTGCTTTGATGCCCGTTTGCAGTGGAATCTTGACCGGCTCCCTGGCGACGATGCCGGGGGCTATGACCTCGACCGGGCGGAATTCCGAGGTGACCACCGCGCCCTTGCCGTCGAGAGGCTGGCCCAGAGGATCAACGACGCGCCCGATGAGCGCGTCTCCGGCCGGGACGGACATGATCTTCTTCGTCCGCCTGACCTCGTCGCCCTCCTTGACGTGCGAGGTTTCACCCATGAGAACGGCGCCGACGCTGTCCTCTTCAAGGTTGAGCGCCATGCCGTAGAGGTTGCCTGGAAACTCCAGCATCTCGCCGGCCATGACGTTGTCGAGGCCGTAGAGGCGGGCGATGCCGTCGCCGACGGAGATGACGTAACCGACTTCGGCCACGTCGAGGCGAGCCTCGAAGCCTTCTAGCTGGGACTTGAGAATTCTGGAAATCTCGTCCGACTTGATCATGCCTTCCTACCTCTTCTCGAGAGCCGCTTTCATCGCCCTCAGCGAGCCGGCCACCGAACCGTCGTAAACCGTGGAACCTACCTTGAGAGCGATCCCGCCTATCAGCGCCGGGGCCGCGTCCGCCTCAACCTCCACCGAACCCTTCAAAAGCTCCTTGAGCTTGCCGGCAAGAAGCTCCTTCTCAGCGTCGCTTATCGGTTTCGCGGTGGTGACGTGAACCCGAAGGATGCCGAGCTTCGCGTCGCAGAGCGCCCTGGCCGCCGCCATGATTTCATCCCACTGCCGGAGCCTTCTGTGGGTGACAACCATGCGCACGAAGCGCGCCGCGTGGGGCTTGAAGCCGGCCTGAGCACACAGCCCTTCGACCACCTTCTCCTTCGCCGCCGCCGGTATTACGGGGTTTTCAAGCGCCGGCCTTAGCTCCGGCACGTCCCTCAGCCACTGGGAAAAGACCTGCAAGTCGCCGATGAGCCCCTGCACATCTCCGGCGGGGGCGGCATCAACCAGGGCTTGCGCGTAACGCCGCCCGATCCCGCTCATTTCACGGCCCTCGTCATCGAATCAAGGAACTTCTCCCTCAGCTTCGATTCGTCAGAGGGGGTGATGTTCCTGGCGATTATTTCCCGGGCGGTCTTCTCGGCAAGCTCGGCGGCGTAAGCCCTCAAAGAGCGGCGCGCCTCCTCCATCTGGCGGGAAGCCTCCTCTTCCGTTTCTTTGCGTATCCGCTCCCGCATCTGGTCGGATTCCTGCTTGATTCTTTCCTTCTCCTGGGCCGCCGTCTGCTGGGCCTCTTTCTCGATGGCCGCTACTTCGTCCGAGAGCGTTGCCATCTTGGCTTCGACCTCTTTCAGCCTGGCAAGAGCTTCCTCTTTTTCCCGCAGTGCCTTGTTGAGCTGCTCTTCTATCTGAAGCGAGCGCTCCTTGAAGAATTTCGGGGCCGGCTTGCGCAGGAGGTAAACAAAGAGGGCGATAACCAAAAGAAGGTTTATTATCTGCCACGCGATGACCGGAACGCCCCAGATCGGGGCAAGCCAGCCGTTCCCCTGCGCGGCCTCGTGGCCCTCGCCCTCCGCCGCGAAAAGGGCGACGGTGGAGAAGACCATCAGTAGGGAAATCCAGACCCGGCGCCTCAAGCCTGCACCTGCCTTCCCAATATCTTGGCGGCCATTTCGAGAGCAAGGGCCTTCGTCCCATCCGCGAGCTCGGCCCTGGCCCTGGCCACGTCGGCCGTCAACTCAGCCTCCAGCGCCTTTGCTTTCGCCGCGGCTTCCGAGCGGACCTCTTCGAGAACGGAGGAGCGGTAACCGTAAGCTTCCCGCCTTGCCGCCTCTTTGACCTGGCTTCCCTTCCGCCTGGCGTTCAAGAGCGACTCCTCGTACTTGGCGAAGCGCTGCTGCAATTCGTCTTTCGACCGGAGCGCCAGGTTGCCGGCTTCTTTCACCGCCTCGCGCCGCTTGGCCAGCACTCTGTTGACGGGCCTGAAGAGCACCAGGTTCAGCAACGTGCCGTAAACCAGCACCATCGCCATCAAAATGGGGATGTGCCACCAATTATCAGTAATCTGTTTGATGAGGTCCACGGCGGATGCTTCCCCCCATGAAACGGCGTGCGGCCGTACAAAGGTAAAAGAATACCAGAAATCGGGCCGCCCGGTCAAGGCTTGTGGTTGAAACGCCATTCCATCCCGGGCAGGAATTTGGTGGGCGGTACTGGATTTGAACCAGTG
>DAHXMK010000069.1 GCA_027365515.1 Candidatus Aminicenantota bacterium | reverse complement strand
GCGCCGGTTGACGGGAGGATAAAGGTCGCGATAGTCGGGCGGCCTAACGTCGGCAAGTCGTCCCTCCTGAACTGCATCATAGGCAGGCAACGGGCGCTGGTCTCGTCGGTCGCCGGCACGACGCGCGATCCCGTGGACGCGCCGTTCACCTTCGGCGGACGCGACTTCGTGCTTGTGGACACGGCCGGGATCAGGCGGAAGAGCAAGACCGACAGGGGGGCGGAACTCCTATCCGTTCTTCTTGCGAAGAGGGCGCTCGGGAACTGCCACGTCGCGCTCCTCGTGGTGGACGCCTCTCAGCCGCCGTCGCACCAGGACGCCCACATAGCGGGCCTGGCCGAGGAGGCGAAGCGGGCCATAGTGCTGGTTCTCAACAAGTGGGACCTCGTTTCGGGCGAGAAGGCGGCCAAGGAGGCTGAAGAGGCGGTCCGCGAAAAGTTCGCCTTCTGCGAATGGGCGCCCATCATAAGGGTCTCGGCGAAGAGCGGACGGGGCGTGGAGAAACTCTTTCCTCTCGTCGTCTCGACCTACGAGAATTTCGCCAGGACGCTTCCGACCGCCGTGCTCAACAAAGCGTTGCAGGACATAGTCAAGAGGGTTTCGCCGCCGGCCGTTCAGGGAAAGCTCTTCAAGATCAAATACGCTACGCAGACCGGCACGGCGCCGCCCTCGCTGACGGTGTTCACAAACTCCATCGCCCCGCCGCCGCTCGCCTATTCGCGTTTTCTGAAGAACCGGCTGCGGGAAGCGTTTCCGCTGGAAGGCAGCCCGTTGATTATCAAATATAGAAAGGGCGACTGACGGCGCGTCCCGTGCCGTCGCAGGCTCGGCCTTCAACCTCCATCCGGAATGAAGAGAGGAGACATGCGTTGAAAGATCTGTCGGTAGCCATCATAGGCGCTGGGAACATCGGCACCGCCATAGCCAGCGGACTGGCCGAGTCGGGCCGCGTCAAGGCCGGGAACATAACGCTCTCTCGAAGAAGAACCGGCCTTCTGCAAAAAATGGCCGAGAGAGGGTTCAAGGTGGAAAACGACAACCGGGCCGCGGCCAAACGGTCGCGAGTGGTGATAGTCGCCGTCGAGCCGCAGAAGATAGACGGCGTGCTTAAGGAGATAGCGCCAGAACTCAGGTTGCCCGGCCACATCCTCATCTCCGTCGTTACGGGCATAACCGCCGCGAGGCTCGCGAGGCTCGCGGGACCGAAAGTGCCGGTCATCCGCGCCATGCCGAACACGGCGATTGCCGCCAGGGAGGCGATGACATGCATAGCGCCCGGAAACGCCGGGGACGAAGCGGTTGAAATAGCGCGCACGATTTTCGATGCCGTCGGAAAGACGATCGTCATAAGCGAGGAGCAGATGAACGCTGCCACCGCCCTCGGGGCCTGCGGAGTGGCCTTCTTCTTAAGGGCCATCAGGGCGGCGTCCCAAGGCGGAATAGAGATCGGATTCAGCGCCGATGAGGCGCTTGCCATCGCCGCGCAGACGGCGAGGGGGGCGGCGACGCTCCTGCTTTCCGCCGGGAACCATCCGGAGCACGAGATTGACCGGGTGACTACGCCGCGCGGCTGCACGATCGCCGGCCTAAACCAAATGGAACACGAGGGGTTCAGCTCTGCGATGATCCGTGGCATCACCGCCTCGGCCGAAAGGGCTTCAAAGCTTCACACCGGAACGGAGGGCGAGCGGCAGGGCGCTGCCTCCTCGAAGAGGTAGCCTACGGCGCCGGACCATTTGCCGTGAGCCG
>DAHXMK010000065.1 GCA_027365515.1 Candidatus Aminicenantota bacterium | reverse complement strand
GCCGCCGGCCTCTTCGAGCGCCCGCTTGCAGTCCATCATTCCAACCCCGGTCTTTTCCCGGAGGTCTTGAACCATCTTCGCAGTGATAGCCATGAAGCTACTCCTTCTTTTCGCCTTCCGCGGGCTTTCTGGGCTGGCGAGGCCCGCCCGATGCCTTCCGCACTCTCTTTTCCACCGATTCCTTCTTGCGGCCCTGGGCGCGGTGGGCTCCCGGCTCGTCGTCGTCGCCCGCGGCCTCCTGGGACATTCTCTCGGCCATGGCCGCCTCTTCGGCTCCAGCTTCCGAACGGGCCTGGTAGATGCCGGCGCCTTCGCGGGCGCATTCGGCGATCTTTCCGGCGAAAAGCTGAATGGCGCGCACGGCGTCGTCGTTGCCGGGGATGGGGAAGTTGACCTCGTCCGGGTCGCAGTTGGTGTCAACCATCGCGACGACGGGGATGTTCAGCTTCTGCGCCTCCCTGATGCAGTTCTTCTCGCGCTTGATGTCAACGACGAAGAGAACGGCCGGCAGGCGGCTCATGTCCTTGATGCCGGAGATCATCTCCTGGAGCTTGTCGCGCTCCTTGACCAGAAGGAGCTTCTCCTTCTTCGTGAGGTTCTCGAAGCGGTGGTCGGTTTCGAGCCGTTCGAGCTCCTTCAAGCGCTGCGCCCGGCTCATTATGGTTTTGAAGTTGGTGAGCGTGCCGCCTATCCAGCGCTCCGTGACGAATGGCATCGAAACGTTCGAGGCCGCATCCTTGATCGCTTCCTGGGCCTGGCGCTTGGTGCCGACGAAGAGCACCTTTCCGCCGTTGGCCACGGTGTCGGTCACGAAGTCGGCCGCGCGCTTGAACTCTCGAAGCGTGTGCTGAAGGTCAACGATGTGAATGCCGTTGCGCTGGCCGAAGATGTAGCGCTTCATCTTGGGATTCCACTTGCGCGTGAGGTGGCCGAAGTGGACGCCTGCTTCCAATAGCTCTTTCATTGAGACTGTAGCCAAGGGGACCTCCTTGCGGTCTTCCGCGAGCCGGGCGGAAAGCCTTCTGGGCCAGGGCTTCGTCGGGCCCTTGCCCGCCCGTCTGGTATGCCCGCGGGATAACGGGGTTAAGCAGCTTAAAGGAGGGGACGGCGCGCCGCCCAATGCGGCGCCCGTTCCGCTCCGCTAAATTAACGTTTGCTGAACTGGAAGCGCTTGCGGGCCTTCGGGTGGCCGTACTTCTTGCGCTCGACCTCTCTCGCGTCGCGAGTCAGCAGGCCGTCGGCCTTAAGCTTCGGCCTCAGTTCCGCGTCGTACTCAAGAAGCGCGCGGGAGATGCCGAGGCGCACCGCGCCGGCCTGGCCTGAAGCCCCGCCGCCGCGAACGTTCACCAGCACGTCGAACTTCTCTTTCGTCCCCGTGATCACGAGAGGCGTTTCGATCGCCATGCGGTGGACGGGGTTCGGGAAGTAGTTGTCGAAACCGCGGCGGTTGACCGTGATCTCGCCTTTGCCGGGGCGAAGATAGACCCTAGCCACGGAGGTTTTTCTGCGCCCGGTTCCTAAAAATTGGTTGACTGCCATTTATCAGACTCCTGGTTGACGAGCTTTTTGACTGGCCTTACTTGCTCCTTGGCGCTGCAAAATCACCAGGACGAATCGAGGAGGGAGTCGCTGCGCACTTCTCACGGCATCCGCGAGGATTGCGCGGAAAAGATGCGTGCGGCTATGATCGCCAAGGGCGCGCGCTGAGAACCGGAGCGGCGGATTCGTGAAAGAGGATGGGGAGCGGGCGTACATTGCCGCCGCGCCCGCCCACAACCACGCCAGCCATTCAGATGCGCCCGGAGCAGGGCATTTTGGGGCGCGACCGGCCTAAAGCGCTTGACATCGAGAGGAGAAAAGTCTTATACTGCAAGCCCTTTGCCGGGCGGTGGTGTGCCTGGGGTTGGGTTACGCTAGGAGCAGTGAAATGATGATGAACAGAAGCACTTACATGGCGAAGAAGGGGGAACTCCCCCGTGAATGGTACGTCGTTGACGCCGAGGGAAAGACCTTGGGGCGCTTGGCGACTCAGGTGGCCAGGGTCCTGATGGGCAAGCACAAGCCCACCTTCACCACCCACGTTGATTCGGGCGACTTCGTAGTTGTCATCAACGCCGGCAAGGTTCACTTGACGGGAAAGAAGTGGACGGACAAGATCTACCGCCGCCACACGATGTACCCGGGAGGGCTGATCGAGACGCCGGCCAGGGACCTGATGGCCCAGAGCCCGGCCAAGCTCGTCGAGCACGCCGTGCGCGGCATGCTTCCGAAGACGCGCATCGGCGACAAGCTCATCCGCAAGATGAAGGTGTACGAGGGCGACAAGCACCCCCACAAGGCCCAGGTTCCATCCGCCTTCCCCCTGAAGCTCGACTGATAAACCAGGAGTCTGA
>DAHXMK010000056.1 GCA_027365515.1 Candidatus Aminicenantota bacterium | reverse complement strand
CATGGAGTTGGGGAGGGCCAGCATGGTATCGGCCACGGGGGCGCCCACCCCCCCGTGGCCAGATAACGCCGTTGCTGTTTTCCAGTTCACTACGCTAAGTTCGGGCTAATCAGGATCAATCGCCTTCCACGTGAGCTTGAGTATGGGTACGGTCCTGAACATCTCCTCTTCATCTTTCTTGTCCTTGGCAAGGCTTTTCTCGCGTACCACGATTCCGCCAGCCGCGCGGTCCTTGTCATCGTAGTAACCTTCTATGGCATCCTTGGTAACCAGAAGGACCATCTTCTGAACCTTCTCCGACTCCAAAGGGTGAATAAGAAGGATGAGTGCGTCGTTAGGGCGCTGACCGATCGCACCGGCAGGAGCTTCCTCGCGAACCGCTTCGTAAGCTTTCCATGACGTGGCGTGAACCAAGTCCCTGAACTTGGCCTGTCCATATTTCTGAACGAAGACCTTCCTCTGCTCCTCCGGGAAAGCAAGTTCGACCAGAAGCGCATCGCCTCCAGCTTCGAAGCGGGCATGAAATTCCTTGATTATCTGGTTGGCGTGGGGCAGGCCGGTCCACGCCATCTTGGGACATCCTTGCTCCGCGTCGGTTATAAGTTGTTCCACGAGCGTTTCGAGTTCCCTGGGCTCGTACGGTTTGGTCACGTACGCGTCAGCGCCGCAGTCGTATCCCCAGTAGACATCGGCGCGCAGGTTCTTCGCGGTCAAAAGTATCACCGGGATCTTAGCCGTCTCCTGATCACGCTTCAGATCACGGCAGACCGTAAAGCCATTCTTGCCAGGCATCATGACGTCGAGAATAATCAGGCTCGGACGCATTTCCCTGGCCAGTTGCTCACCTTTTTCGCCGTCTTCCGCTGTAGTAACCTGATAGCCCAGCAAGCCGAAGCTTGCTTCGAGCACGTTTCTAATTGACTTGTCATCATCCACCACCAACAGTTTTCTGTTCATGCCTGATCCTCTCTCTTCTTTCGACTACCTTCAGACGAATCTGGCTTGTGGCCGGCTACTGCTCGTTTGGCGACCTTTGGTTTGTTCCGCTCCTTCGTCTCATCCGGCTTGAGCGGAATGCCCCGCCTCTTCATACGCTCCACCAGCGTGGTTCGATTCAACTTCAGCGACTTCGCGGCCAGGCTCTTTCTCCACCCATATTTCCGCAACACGCCGGCTATGACTGACCGCTCCATCCGTTCGAGATAGGCGTCAAGCCCCCATGCCTCGACATATTCGGGAAGATGCTGTCCCTCCGTTCCTCGATGAGATTCGCTCTTCCTGACTTCCGGCGGGAGGTCACTCAGTTCAATGCGGGAAGGATCATGGCAAAGCGCCAGGGTTCTTTCTATCATATTTTCCAATTCTCGAACGTTTCCGGGCCATCCATACTCATACATGGCCTCAAGCGCGTCGTGGGTGAATTGTCCAAACTGAATTCCCATGCGCTGGGCCATCTTCCTCGAGAAGAAATCGGAGAGCGGCAGGATATCTTCTCTTCTTTCAAGCAAGGAAGGAATTTCCATGTGGATTATATTGAGCCTGAAGAAGAGGTCCTCGCGGAACTGGCCCTGCGCGACCAGCTCGCGCAAGTCTTTGTTCGCCGCCGCGACGATCCTCGCGTCAGCCTTCCGGGCGCTGGAGGAGCCTAGCGGCTTGTACTCGCGTTCCTGCAAGACGCGAAGAAGCTTCACCTGCAAGTCGCTTCTAAGAGAGTGGATTTCGTCCAGGAAAAGGGTGCCTCCCGAGGCTTGCTCGAACACCCCCTGACGTGCGGCATGCGCGTCGGTAAAGGCACCCTTGACGTGGCCGAAAAGTTCATCCTCCATAAGATGTTCCGGAATCGCTCCGCAATTCACCCCTATAAAAGGTTTCCCTTTTCTGCACCCCGTATCATGGATGGCCCGCGCCACCACCTCTTTGCCGGTGCCAGATTCCCCGGTAATAACGACGGTCGCGTCAATGTCCCTCACTCGCTCTATGATTTTGAAGATTTCCTGCATGGCTTTCGAACGGCCTATTATCTCCCCGAAGGCGCCGTGCCTGGCAAGTTCGCCGTTTAGCCTTCTGTTCTCGTTGGCAAGCCACTGCCTGGCCAGCGCCTGTTCGGCGACGTGGCGTACTTCCGCCGACTTGAAGGGTTTCGTGATGTAATCGTAAGCCCCCAGTTTGAGCGCCTCCACCGCGTTGTCAACGGTTGCGTGGCCAGTCATCAAAATGCACAGCGAAGGTAGTCCTTCCTGCTGTATCCTCTTTATTATCTCCATGCCGCTGATGTCCGGGAGCATGAGGTCGGTAATGATGAGATCAAAGGTGCGCTCATCCAGTTGTAGCATGGCCTCGGCGCCGTGGGCCGCGGCCGTCATTTCGAGATCAGGTAGATTCAACGCCTCCCGCAAAGCGGCGAGAATCATTTGGTCATCGTCAACGACTAGAAGCGAGGAAGTCATCTTGCGCTCCTATATCCAGCGGTTTCGCGTTTGAAAGAAAAGCCAGCATGGCGCTCATGCCGTCGGCATGAAGCTCCTTCACCTCCGCGCCCGTAAGCCCGAACTTCTCCACGGCCAGCGCGGCCGTCTCGCCCGCATAGGCGCGTATCGGAGCGGGGACCGTGGGAAATGCAAAAAGCAAAATGACGGCGGATGACGCCGCCGCATCTTTCGCCAATTGGCGCAACTTCGCGGCCAGGAGGAACCTTCCCTCCCATGAGCCGGGGGGGAGTTTGCCGGCCGGTGACGGCGCCGCCCAATAAGCACGTACCGCCTTTTCCTCAAAGAAGACATTGGCCAGCGTTGCCAACTGATGGCAAAAGAGTCCGGCGTTGACTTGCTCTTCGATCGCCGCCTCCCTGTAAAGCCATCTTGAACACTCGACCAGGTTTTGCATCGAATGAGACCTCTGAAGAATGGCCGAGGCGCGCTGCTTTAAGACAGGATCGGCCAACGACTCCTGCAAGGACTCGCCATAGAGGTACAACGGAGCAAGCAAATTGTTCAGGTCGTGCGCGAATCCCTTGAGAAGCGCCCGCGCCGCCTCCCATTCCTCTTCGCTCAAGCCGCCCATGCGCTCCTCCCAAACAAGAATGCCTGACGCGGATATTATACCAAATGCAAAATCAATAGCGCCAGCCGTTGCAAGAAAAGGCACGGGCTAGGCGGCAGGAAAGCGGTGACAAGGAATCGGCTATGAAACGTCAGAGGAGTTGGCGCGATATGCACGGCATTGCCTCAAAGCGCTAAAAAATGACGAAATAACAGCTTGATTGTTGGCATTGGGGTTGCTAATAAACAGTTACGGGAGGTGCATGATGGCTAATCCATTGACTCACCACGATGATGGGTACGGAGTATTTGGCCTACGCGGCGTGGATCTTCTCCGCTTTGCCGTGGTAGAGGCCGCATATCACGTGCGGCTTGCTGGTTTCCGTTCCGCCCTTCCTCCAAAGGATTAGTGGCTCGCGCGGGCCCCCCCGAACGAATTCGCGCGAGCAGCCGGTACCGCTCCACTTGGAGCGGTACCGGTTATCAATATCTCTAGGGCAAAACATTAAATTGCCTGATGTGCTACTTGACAGCAATGAAATTGGAGCGTAGCCTGTCGCTGGTTTCATCAGGAGGAAGATGATGGGAGACGGAGGAGACATCCGTACCACGGGCTTGGAAAGAGAAGAACGCCAGGCAAAAAAAGGCCGCCGCTTCATTACGCCGCTTATCACCGACGGCGGGCAGGCGGCGGGCGAAGGACACGACAGCCCACGTCCAGGTTATTATTCTTACGGCGGATATCCATCTGGAGCTGACTATGATGCATCCGGCGGCGAGCTAGACGTCCGCGCGATGGTACGGCTTTTCCTCGCCTACAAATGGGTCGCGGCCGGCATCATGACCGCCGCTCTCGTCATCGGCCTGCTTCGCGCCTTTCTGGCCACGCCCGTCTACGAGGCGCGGGCCAGCGTCTTTATTGACCGTGGCGCCAGCCGGGCCGCCGACAAGGACGTAAGCGGGGTGGCCGCCCAACTCAAGGACGAGATATACTTCGCCTCGCAGCTCGACATTTTGCAAAGCAGGCAGGTTGCCCAGATGGCCTTCGATTCGCTGGGCCTAAGGGACATTCCACCGTTTAAAGGCGCCGCAGATCCGCTTAGAAGTTTCCGGGACCATATCAAGATCGAGCGCCGCCGCGACAGCGCCATCTTCGACATCAAAGCCGAGTCCCCCGATAAGCAGATCGTCGCCTCATGGGCCAACGCCGTCGCCGACTCCTACGTGAAGTTTGTTCTGGACCTTAACGTCCAATTTATCAAGGACGCGAACGGCCTCATCGAACAACAGGCCAAGGAGCTTCAGCAAAAATACAGCTCCACCAAGCAGGAATACGGCGACAGGCTCGCTAAAGAAGGAATATATTACCCTCAAAACCAGAAGCAGATTCTCGACCAGAGGATAACCAGTCTCGAAGCCAGGAAGAGCGACCTCCTTATCAAGAAGCAGGACGTGGCCGCCACCGTGGCCGAGCTTGCGGCGGTCAGGGATGGCCGCAAGGACCCGCTTGCGGCGGCCTCGGTGAGAAACGATCCGGTCGTCCAGGGGCTCGCTCAACAATACTCGCTGCTGGAAAAGGAACTCTCCAAGATGCTGGCGCAGTTCACCCCGCAGTATCCGCCCTACGTCAAGAAGAGCGCCGAACTCGCCGACCTGAAAGAGCGCATCCGCAACCAGGCGCTGTTAATCCTGAGCGCTCAGGAGGGCCAGCTCGGCGCGCTCGGCAGCGAGGAGGCCTCGCTCGACAATGAGCTTCAGCAGCTAAAGGGAGAGGCGATACAGGTGACAAGTTCGGCGAGCAGCCTGGAGGGCCAGGGCTCCGGCGTTGACGCGCTTCAGAAGTACGTGGCGATCATGTCGGAAAAGATGCAGCAGATGGACGTGGCCTCCAAGCTGATGGAAAGCAACGTTCGGGTCATAGACAGAGCCGTAACTCCACGAAGGCCGTCGAAGCCCAACAAGCGGATGACGGTCCTTTTGAGCCTCCTGCTGGGCGCGATGGCCAGCGCGGGGACGATTTTGGGGATTCAGTACTTCGACACCCGCGTGAAAGAGACCGGTGCTTTGGAGCGCGCCACCGGCGTCCCAATTATCGGGGTGGTTCCGAGCTATAACCAGGAGAACAGGGGGCTCGTCGTGGAAGCCTTCCAGACGTTGCGCACTTCGCTGCTCTACGCCAGCGACCACAAGAGGCGCAACGTCCTCATGGTCACGTCATCGGCTTCCGGGGAGGGCAAGAGCGCCTGCGTCACCAATCTGGGCATCGTGCTCGCCGATTGCGGCGACAGCGTGCTAATCATTGACGGAGACCTACGCAAAAGCTCCATACACAAGTTTTTCAAGCTGGAGCCAAAGAAGGGTCTCTCAGAATACCTTGCCCAACCCGGCGCAAAGTTCGAAGACTTCCTTGTCGCCACGAGCTATCCGCGCCTCATATTGATGCCAGGTGGCGGCGTGCCGGCCAACCCGCCCGCCCTCTTCAGCATGGCTGCCTTCCGTGATTTCGTCCTAGCCGCGCGCTCGAAGTTTGACTGGGTGCTCATTGACACGCCGCCGATCCTTGCCGTCACGGACGCCAACATTATTGGCGAAGCGGCGGACCTTTCACTCGTGGTTGTCTCTTACAATATGAGCCGCCTTCCGCTGGTTCGGGAGTCGCTCGAACAACTCGGGCGGCAGGACCACGAAGTGGCCGGGATAGTAATGAACAGGTACGAGTGGCGGAACAGGTACTACTACAACCATTACCACTACTACCAGGGCGGCAAGGCCAAAGAAGGCGGCCTGGCGAAGAAGCTCGCGGTGCGATTCAGCCAGACTGGGCGAGGAAGCGGCGCCGCGTAGCCGCCGAATCGGGCGGGGACCAATGCGCGCCAATTGATGCTAAAATAACGCAAGCAGGGTCGCCATCCTGCTTGCACGCCGTTGGGGGGAAGCCGAGTCAGAAAGAGGCAACAAGACCTTGGCGCAGGGGGTGATCATGAAGAGCGTTACGAATTATTTGGTCTCTTGTCTGGCTGTCACCATGGTCGTTAGCGGATGTTCGCGGGGCAACAAGAGGCAAGAGGCGACGGTCATTCCGGCGAAAGCCGCCGCGAGTGCTTTCAATGAAGCGGCGGCCCTCTGCGCCGCGGAGGGAGGCAAGCTCTGGAGTAAGAGCCTCTGCGGCCCCATGATGTTCGCGGACCCTCAGAGCCGCCAGGCGGTACTGAACGGCCCGTCGCCGGGTTCCGTGAAGGACGGCCCCATTTACCGGCTCGATCTTCCAGCCGAAGAAGGAATAGCGAACACTTCAAAAGAGATAAACGGGCAGCGTTGGACGATGATCATGTGGCCCCTGCCCGAGCACAAGGCGGAGCGCGCCATTCTCATGATGCACGAGTCCTTCCACCGCATACAACCGGAATTGGGACTCCAAGGCAGCGGCGGCCTCGGCACCAACACTCATCTGGACGCGCGCGACGGCAGAATCTGGATGAGAGCCGAGTTCCACGCCCTGGCCGAAGCCTTGAAGGCCGAGGGAGACGCGCGCAAAGCCGCCCTCTCGGACGCTATCCTTTTCGAGCAGTACAGGCGCGGACTCTGGCCGGAAGCGGCGGCTCAGGAGCAAGGGCTAGAACTGAATGAAGGATTGGCCGAATCCACGGGAATTGACGCAGCCATTCAAGACCCGGCGATCAGGGTCAAAGCGGCCCTTGCCGATTTGGCAAACTGCGAGGCGGCGCCCAGCTTTGTCCGCTCATTCGCCTACGGAACGGGGCCGGGCTACGCCGAACTGTTGAATGCCGCCGACCCGGAGTGGAGGCGCTCCGTCACCAAGGATTTCGTCTTCGGTGCCGCCGCGGCCAAGGCCTACGACATAAAGCCCCAGGAGGCATCAAAGACAACGGCGGACGCGGCTCTCGCCAGATACGGCGGCAAAGAGATAACCGCCCAGGAGGAGGCGAGACAGAAAGAGCTTGGCGAGAGGAACGCGCGCTTCACCAAGCTCTTCATCGAAGGCCCAGTGGTGCTGTTCCCGCTTGAGCGGATGTCAATAACCTACAATCCCAGAAGCGTGGCCTCGTTCGAGGGGCATGGAACCGTTTACGGGACTCTGAAGATATCCGACCTGTGGGGAACCCTCGAAGTTGACGGAGGGGCAGCGCTGATTTCGAAGGACTTCAAGGTCGTTGCTGTTCCCGCCGCTTCCGAAACGAGTAACGGCAAACCGGCTGGCGAGGGATGGAACGTCAAACTGGCCGAAGGGTACGTCTTGGCGCCGTATCCCCCCAAGCCCGGCTCCATGATGGCAGCAAAGAAATAGGCGAGATTCAGCCATGCCGCCGCCCGCTTCAGCGGACCTGGCGCAAGTAGTACCTCAACGCGGTCATTCCGGCTTGTCCGGAATCTGACCGCCCCACTCAGCGCTCAGGACTGGGGACTGAGGACTGAGTAAAAGATGACAAGTACCTCCCCTCATCACTCAGCACTCAGTCCTCTAAACTCAGCACTCAGTCCTCATCACTCAGCACTCACCCCCCCCCCTTCTTCAGCGCTTTTTTGAATTCGGCGGCGGGAAGCGAATCAGCCAGCGGCGGGATAATCCATGTAGGCTCGCCTCAATTGCTTCAAGACCCTGCGCTGCGTCGCAATGAGGCCGGGGATGTCCCTAAGAGGGTAGCGCCTGAGCAACGAAAGTTGCTTGCCCAGAGGGATCGCGGAACGGTACAGGCTTTCGCACTCGGCGAAGAACTCCTTCATGGGGAGGGCCGTGGCGAGCTGCGTATGAATGAAATCGAAGAGATCGTAGTTTCGCGTGATAAGCCTGTCCTCGACTTCCTCGTAGAGATCGGTGCCCGGCAGCGGAGTAAGGACGGCGAAGGTGGCGAAATCGAGCCCCATGCGGCGGCAATAGGCCTTGAGCGCGGCGAAATCCCCCCGCGTGAATTCCTGCCGGACCATGAAAGAGGCGTACACGTCTATCCCGAGGCCCTGAAGGACGCGCAGAGCCCCCTCGTTGTCCTTCGACGTCGCGCCCTTTCCGACGTAACCGAGATCCTCGTCCCGCACGAATTCCAGTCCCACGAAGACGCGCTCCAGGCCGACCTCGCGCCACGCCTTCAACAGGTCCGGATGGCGGACGATGGTATCGCTCCGGCCGTAACAGAAGTACCGCTTGTGAATACCCGCCTCCTTGATGAGCGCGGCGAGCTTCGTCATCCTCGCGACGTCCACCAGGGATTCGTCATCGGCGAAGAAGACGTATTCCTCTTCGATGCCTAGCAGCTCCTCCACCACTTTTTCCGGGGCGCGGCGCAAGTAGCGCCCGCCTGCCACCTTCCACTCGGCGCAGAACCTGCACCGGAAGGGACAGCCTTTCGAGGTGCGGATGGACGCGAGAGGCCTCATCCATTCGCAGTAGTACCGCTTCCGGTGCTCCCGCGTCAGCCACCTCGCCGGGAACGGGTCGGCGTCGAGGTCCGCCGCCGGCAGCGGCGCGGTGGCCACCTGGCCGTCCGCCGAACGCACCGTCGTGCCAGCAATGCCTTCCAGAGCCGCCCGCTCGGCACGACGGGCGACTATCTCCCTGAAAGGAGCGACGCCAGCGCCGGAGACCACAACGTCAATGGAGGGAATGAGAAAATCCTCAGGCCGCACGGTGGCGTGATGGCCGCCGACGACCGTAAGCGCCTCGGGCAGCCGCGCCTTGACTCGCTCGAAGAGAGCTTTCACCACGTTCACGTGGACCGTGTAGCTCGTGATGCCCACCACGTCGGGGCGCCACTCGGACAGTAGCGCGTCCAGACCCTTGTCCAGGCGCATGTCGAGCAGGCGCGTCTCGTGCTCCCCAGGCACGGCTGCTCCCAGATATTCCAACGCGAGCGGTTCGAAGAGAAAGACCTCCTCGCCGCCGATTGACGCCGCCGGCTTCGGCGGCTCGATAAGCAGAATCCTCATGAATCCCCCCTTCAAACCAAGCTATGAGCCGGCACCCGCGCCATCCACCTGACTTAGAACCCCCTACTCACTTCCCCCCCCAATAAAATCCACCGCCACCTGCTCCCGCAGAATCTCCAAATTGTCCCCAAAGAAGAGCTTGTTCGACCACCCCGCCGTATCGCTCACCGGCTTTCCCTCCGACTATGATTATAGCGCAACAAGGCACCGTGTGATTAGGCAACGGGAGTGACTCGTGACTGGTGATTAATGAAAGATTCGCGGGGCGTCATTCCGGGGCTGTCATGTCGCTGTCAAATTGAATGGGCGCCATCACTCCGTTTCGAAGAGAGAGCGCGGCAGGCGGGATTGCCGGATAATCGAGGCCAGGGTGCCCGCGCGAAGTTCCTTGTGATCTGGCACTGGCACCGTGACCGTTGCCTCTTGGGCGCGTTTCTGCATGACGACGTGGCTTCCTCGGCGCCTGACTTCTTTAAAGCCTTCCTGGGCGAGGATCGCGCAGACCTCCTGTCCTGAAAGGACGCGCAGCTTACCCAAAGGCAACCTCGAGATGGGTAACGTAGACTTCCTGGTGCAGCCGCCCTTGAATCTCCGACGGATCGGCCGCCTCGAGGAACAGTTCCAGCGCCTCCTTCAGGTTGGCCTTGGCTTCCTCTACGCTCGTGCCCTGGCTGGCGACGTCCAACTCAGGGCAAAGGGCGAAGTACCCGTCGCCTTCTTGTTCGATGATGGCTGTAAGCTGGTGTGTCTGTTTCATGCCGCGTCCTCCTGTAACCTCGGTGGACATCTTACCACCTTCCCCCGCATCTCCCAATTCACCATTCAACATTTAGCATTTCACATGAGCCTTGCGGATCGAGATAGACGAGATCAACGCTCTCGCTCTGAACCTCCCGCCGCAGAATCCCCAAGTTGTCCCAGAAGAAGAGTTTGTTTTTTCCACCCCGCCTTCTCTTCCATCACGCATCTCCTAAGGGGCATATTCTATACCAGTGCTGCTACCGTTAGTCGGGACCTAGCAAGCCTACGCCAATATCATGGGTTCTTCAAAGGAATGATAGCAAGCGAAAAGATGCCGATATTGGGCTAGTTGGAATGTCCGGTTGGGTCTTCTGTACAGATTTCCCTCTTCAGTCTGGCGACAGCCGACTTGCCCCAGTGACGCGGCTGCTTGATAACTACTCGCCCACCAGCTCCAATATGCTGTGCGAGTTGCGCAAGCTCATCTGCATGCCTCTCGGACCAGTTATTCTCCAACGCTAACCCTCTCACTTCATCGTACGCAAGAGATTCCCCTTCCGCTCTCAAAGCCTTAAACAACTCTTTCGCGCGCGCATTGTCAAAAGGATGCGTTACCCCGGTTGAGACATTAACACAGATACTCAGTGTCTTGATTGCTCTCTTCAGCAGTTCTGACATGACGCTCTCCCCGGCCCTAAATGGCCCGTTAGATTCCCCGCCCGCCAGCTGTTAAACTGAAACATATACGACAACTGCGCAGAGCGCAGCTACTAGAAGGAGGCCATTGCGGAGGCATGCGAAGCTGGCTGACAGTTTATTTGCTCGCATGGTCCCAACCCGATAATTCTGTTCTATGCAGAAGAGAAACGCGCACCCTTGTTGGGCGGTTGTAACTATAGGTGCAATATCATCGAGCGATGGACGATAGACCCTGCCAATCTGGTATGCCCGCAAGGCTAAGTATCCACTGATCAAAAGAAACACTATGCTCGATAACAACAATGTGGCTGTCAGCGCACGCACGCCGCAGCCATGAGAGTGAAGCGGTCCATTGTTTCCAAAGACTCCAGTCGCAGAGCTCATAATCGTCACCGCCACTACAACGCCAATGAGTGTGCCTCGAGCTTTGTCCTCCACACGCTGCAATCGGTCTATGGACAGTTCGAGAGTCTCCTTCAAGACATCAGGCCCGTGGCGGAGACGAGGATCAGATATGTAAGCTTCTTTATCATCCTTGCGCATCCTATTGCGTAAGATCGCATTTGCGCGGATCAATTGGACTAGACTTCCGAGCAGCCAGTCGTCGAGCGCTTTTGCACCAACTACAGTGCAGTTGCAAACGCTAGCGAGCCAGTGCATCAGCCATCCCTTCGTCGATAGAAAGTCCAGCGGCATCTACTAGCCAAGCCCATTCCCCAGTAGGATTTATCTCCAGAAAGTAGTAGGCTCCTTCCGAGAGGGCAAGATCGATAGCACCGAAACGAAGCCCGAGCACCTTAACCAGTTCTATGCATTGCTGCGTCACTTGTGGATTCAGGTCGTGGGGTGCGAACTGAGCATCTCCCTTGTGCGTTCGCCAATCGTCCCGTATTCCTTTTCCATGAACGAGTATTTCCGCCGTGTAGACCTGATCTTCCACCACAGTTACCCGTATGTCCGTCTTGTTCTCAATGGGCTGCTGTAGAATGCCAGGCGCGGAAGCCCAAGCCGCAGGATTCAGTTCGTCGAAATTTGCAAAGGTCGTGAATCCGAATATCTCATCGCCGCCTTCTCTAACCAAAACCGTATCCAGGCCCTTTACAGCAATACGGTCATCTCTAGACGGCATAGTCTGGAACTGTGGAGAATTGGTTACCACGGTTGCAGGCACCCGCAATCCGATCCGCGAGGCTTCGTAAAGCTGCAGAGCTTTGTGTTCAGCACGGTAGGTATGAGCCGGGTCATTGTACCAGCGCGCCTCGTGGAACAAGACGAGATTCCGCATAAAGGCAGCCCACTGAATTTGTCCGAAGCATTCTTGTGCTGTATGGTTATCATCGCCATAGTCCCTGAGAAAAACAGGTCGACGGAAAAGAACAGAACGTAGCGAGTCCGGTGCTAATAGGAAGTTAGTATCGTTAAGCTGGACATGCAAACGGCGGGAAATTGGATCCAGTGCCACGGCACAGATCGGAAGATCCTCAGAATTGAGGCGGAGGTATTGGGTTCCCCGTCGTCGCAGCGCGGCAACAACGTAGTCGCATGTGAAATCAAAACGGCTGGCGAGAATTAGCACGCTGGGCTTACTGGGTATATCTGCCATCATAGGAGCCCTACTGGCCTTTCTGGTCTTCGCCAGTTTCGATATCCATTTTCTTGGTCTGTGGCCGCTGCCGCCCGGGGAGTTCGACTGCTAAGGCACCTGATTCTTGCTTGCGCCAAGCTCCTACAAGCAAGTCGTAACTACATCCGGATGGGTGCAGGTCAACTACTTTGCGGGAATACCGGTGCGCACGAGCGAGAAGAGGATGAAGGTCGGCCATGGGATCCTCCTTAGGTTAAATAATAGCAGCTTACGCCTTCTAAAAAAAGGGCGAGGTATGTTCCTTTCCTTCCATTCCGCTTCCCTTTCAGCTCCAGTTCTAGTGTAAAAGTGTCGGTTGAGACTCCCACATCTCTACTTCTTTTTCTCGTCTATTGATTAATCCTTTGAGTTTCTTGCCGCCGGAGTAGATCCAGCGGCGAAGCTGCTTGGGGACGGCGGCGTAGTTGCGGTTGTTGAGAAGTTTGAGAAGGGTGCTGTGTCTGAAGGCGTTGGGGCCGATGTTGTAGGCAAAGCAAACGAGGGCATCGTGCTGGTTCTGGGTCAGGGGGACGGTGACACCCTTGCTGACCGCCTGCTCGAAAATCATCAACTCCTGCGCGAGAAGGCCGAGCGCCTGTTGCTCCGTCAAGCCGCCGGCGTAGGGAACCGCTTCGCCGCCGATGAAAATCTTCCCCGATGAGCGCTCGTCCTTTGTCAACAGATGGCCCGCGCCGATTGTCGGGTATCCCGCCACGTCCTTGTAGGCCGTCAGACGAATTCCCTCCCACTCGGCCAGCTTCCTCTTCCCGCCCTCGCTCATCGTCATTGCCACGACCGCCCCCTCCTTTATGCCATGTCAAGAAGATATCAAGAACGAGTTACCGGCGGGAGAGCTTCAGGGGCGTTGGCTCCCGGCGGCCCTCCCGCCTTTCCTGCGCTAATCGCTGGTCACGAATCACGAGTCACTTTCTTTGTCTTCTTCGCGCCTTGCTTGCGAATATCCCTTATGCCTTCGTCATGGGCGGCTTGGGCGTGGTTATGTCTCCGCTGCCGTTGCCCTTCTTGGGTTTGGCCCCCTTTTTGAAAAAAGACTCGACGAAGGGCTTGTCACCGGGATAAAGGGCGAGAAGCTCGCCGTAGATTTTGCGGTAAGCGTCGCGCCATAAAAGCCCCTGGGCGCGGGTGGCGTTGGCCGCGTTGATGGCGGCCGTGTCCGCCCCGGCGTATCCGTCCATCCCGGCCTTGAGCGCGGTGGCGGCCTGGGCGATGGCGCTCGCGAAAGCCTTCAGGGCCGGGTTAGGTTCGGATGCCAAAAGGTCGAGAATCTTGCCCACGCCGATCAGCTCTTCGGTCAGGGGCGCGAGGGTTACCGCCGTCAGGCCTTTTGGAAAATATTTGACGAAATCGGGGGACTTGCGGTTGTTGTGGTTGGCGGAGAGAATCGCGAGCGCGAACCGGCGCACGGCGTCGTCAAGCGTCATGTCGGCGTCGTCCCGAGCCGCGAGGGCGTGCTGAACGGCCCTCTCCATGGCGCGTTGCGCGTCCAGCCTCTTGCGCAGCGCTTCCTGCTGGGGCTGGAAGGCCTCCTTGAGGGCGCCAAGCTCCTTCTTCGCTTCGAGCCTCGCGAGAAGATACTCTCCGTACGTGTCCAGAATCACTTCGGCTGCCATGTTTCCATCGGGCATCATCATCGTGCTATCCCTCCTTTTGGGTTATGGCGTGGTTCGTGACGAGGACAGCCTACACCGGCGGATTATCAGGCGTCAAGGGAGCTCCGGGGCCGGCACGATGGCCGGGCCGGCGGCGCAAAAAACGCCGGCAAAGACTTCTCGCCGGTAATATTGGCCTTCGGAAGCTTTCGCAACGCAGCCCGGCCGGTGATACTGCAATTCGGAAGTTTCCGCATCATCGCTTCGGCCCGTTTCCCCCGCGTGCGGAGATTTCGGCGCGGCGTCCTAACACGCGAGAAGGGCTTGCGGAAACTTCCGCAAGCTCTTCCAGCCCGCAAGAATCCCGTTCGGAAAGTTCGGAGCCCGTCCCATGGCGGTTGGAATGCCATGCGCAACGTTCCGCCCGGCAAGATAGCGCGTTAGAAGCATATGCAGGCGGTCTCGCGGCGGTTTCTCTTACGCTTTCATATTCTTGCCTCACCAATAAATCTCCTTCAGCAGGTGTACCTGCCATCTTGCGTGGTGGTATAGGGCGGTGATCTCTTCTTGCTTGAGTGCGGTGAAGTTGGTGGAGACGGCGTTGCATGTGTCAACGCCCTGGCGTCCCTTGAGGTCGTTGTCGTAGATGGCCTTGGCGGGAGCGAGGTTTATCCTGCGCGAAGTCAGGAATTTCTCGACGGCGCCGGCGTCCTTTGTGTCGGTCCACTTCCTGGCGTCGTCCGGCGCCGCGCCCAGCTCGACGAGGCGCCAGCGAGGCATGGAGGAGAGAAGGTCTTCCCAGTTCTGGTCCACGCGGGGCATGAGAAGCTTGCGGCGCCTCGGCGGGGAGGGGGCGATATGTTTTCTCAGCACCTCGTCTTCGAGCATCTCCTCGATGCCGGGCATGGGCCATGGCCGGGGCGGGGCGATGGAGGCGGCCATCCAGGAGGCTTCGAGGGCGGCGACGGTGTCGAATCGCGTATGACGGTCGTTCTTGTTGTTCATCAGAACGCTGACGGCCTTCAAGATTTCGCTGGATATGGCCCCCATCAGGCCGCTCTGGACGCGATCCCAAAGCGTCGGCCTCCAGAGCCCCTCCGCCGTTCCGGCGTCGCTGACGATCAGGTCCCAGCAGCGCAGCCCAGGCGTGTCGAGAATCGTCTGGACGCCCATGTTTTCGAGGACGCCGCCGTCGGTCAACTGGAGAGAGTCCAGTTGCTCGACTTCCGTTCCCTCGCCCCAGCCTTGGGGAAGTTCCTTGCCGCGCCGAAGGTTGACCGGATTGAGGCCGATGGGGAAGGCGGCGGAGGCGGCGACGGCGCGGGCGACGGGGAAGGAGGCGAGCTGCGGGACGTGTTGGAGGGGGAGCGGCTTCTTGTAATGCTTGTAGCGCCCGGAGGTCTGAAAGCCCGTCTTGGTGAACTTGCCGACCTGGCCGGTGTTGAGGACGGTCGTGTTGAGGCAGAGGGCCGGCCTGTCGGGCAGAGCTTCGAGCTTCATGCCGTTGAAGAATATCTTGTCGAAGGCGTCGGCGAAGAGATCGGTGCGGTCGTAGCCGGGCAACGGGAGCTTGAGGATGTTCCAGGAGGCGAGGGCGCGAGCGACGAAGCCCTTTTCAAGCTCGTTGGCCATTATCGCGAGGAAGGCGTCAAGCCCGGTGTTGTTATTCTTGGCCACCACCCACGCCGCGCCGAATAGCGACCCGCCCGAGACCGTGGAGGCGACTTCCACGCCGTCGAGGAGCCCGACTTCCTGAAGCCCCTTCAGCGTGCCACGGTGGAACGCCGCCGCCCGAGAACCGCCGCCCGATAATGCTAGACCGAGGGACATGGCTTCCTCCTATCGCTGTCTTGGCCATTGGGGATGTACTGCTCTTCGATCACGCAGGGTATCGTCGTTATGGATTAGATATTGGCTTTTCTTGGATGTATATGTATTGGTGCTTGAGACTTCTTCGGAGTTTGCGATGAGGTTGATGACCGTGAACTTCTTCGTATGTGGATCAAGCGATCGAATCACTATATCCCCAGTCTTTGTAGTGAAGATAGGAATTCCAAGTTCGTGAAGAAGTTCGCGAATTTCCTCTCGGGGATGTTCGAATTGGTTATCGTAGTTGCTGCTACAAATGGCGACCGTGGGATGTACGCGTTCAAGAAACTTCTTTGTTGTGAAACCATTATCGGCACCATGATGAGCCAGAATCATTACGTCCACTTCCCCTTTCAGGATTCCGTCTTCACGGAGATAGCTTGATATATCTTCGCTTTCTACGTCTCCAAAACTTGCTAGGTTAAAGCATCCTCTGCGAAATAACTTCACGGTTGAGTTATCGTTCGAGTTATCTTCAGTGAGGAATTTGGGATGGTAAATTACATCCTGGTAGGCAAAGGAGTTCGCTGCTGCCAACTTCTTTATATAGCTAGGGTCCACCTTTTGCTTGGTCGGCGTGACCCCAGGACGTTTTGGGGAACCTGCATATGCAGAAATGATTCGAAGAGATTCCTCGGCAGCTTCCGTATGCGGTTCATATCCAGGGTACTCAATCTTCGATGGTGCCAACTCGGTTAGGATCAGTTTCAGTTCTGATGGCTCGCAATGGTCCTTATCCCAACTCGTGATGTGCAAACAATCAATTAGTTTCTTATCACATGCTTCTAGTTCATTAGCTAGAGTCGGTGTACTCGCATCATTTAGCCGTGCTTCTATTAGTGTAAAGTACCCGTCAGCAAGGTAGGAGAACGAGGACCCCTCTGTTCCCAATTGATACGCCCTGAATCGAGTCAATACTTTGCGCAGCATAGCTTCCTCCGATGGTCAATTCCCTCCTTGATATCTTCGGGTGGACGCCCCTTCACTCAAACACCCTGTATTCGACTGGTATGGTTATGTACTCCTCGGGTTTGAGGGCGGACTGTTTGCCGTTGGCGAGCCAGGCAAGTTGAATCAGCGGCATGTCATCCCTCTTTCCTTGCTCGCGAGCCGCCGACCAACGGCCGCGCGCGGGCGCTGCAAAGGCACCTCCCCCGGTGCCTGGACAAAGCAATGGCGCGCCTCCGGCTCCATCGCCACGGCTCCCCCAGTTGAAAGTCAGAGGCCTAAGGCGAAAGCCTACTTCCGCGACGGCGCCCTTGTCAAGAGGAAAAGGGCCACGCTTGGCTATTGGCCTTTTTCCCTTGCCGCCGGGGGTTGCCTTGGGGGCGCTTTGCGGCTAGACTCTTGGAAGGAGGCTTCATCATGGACAAGGCGAGAGGCTTCGTGGCCCTTACTCGAAAGCGGCTGGCGGTGCTGATCATCATCATAGTGGCCGTCAGCGCCGGTGGAGGAGCGCTTTTTCTGCGGAACGAGCGGGCGTCAGCGCGCGCCAGGGCGTTCGAACAAGTCGCCGCGATAGCGGCGATCAAGGCCAAAGCGGTTCAACGTTGGCGGAGCGATAGGCTGGAACACGTTACCGATATCGCGGGAAGCCCCCTTTTCATCAAGGCCGTGGGCGGGCTTGAAGGCTCAGGCAGCCCTTCCGAAGCCAAGCGAGAGATCGAAGAGAGGCTCAAACTGGCGATGGAGACCTTCGGCGACCGCGCCGTCTTTCTTACTTCGTCAACCGGGGAGGTCCTTGCCGGCGCTGGGGCCGATGCAGTGGTTGATCGGACGACGCTCGGCGAGATAAAAGAGGCGGTGGAAGGCGGAAAGCCTCTTCTGGGAGACTTGTTCAAGCTGGGAGGAGAGGGGGGGATCGTCATTGACGCCGTGGCGCCGGTGGCTGCCAAGGAGACCGTGCAGGTTCTTGTAATCAGATGCGACCCCTCGACGTTTCTATTCCCTTTCATCGGGCAGTGGCCGGTGCCGAGCTCGAGCGCGGAAATCCTGCTTGTCGAGAAGAGCGGGAACGACGCGGTCTATTTGAATCCGCTTCGCTTCAATCCCAACGCGGCTCTCTCTCTCCGTTCGCCTCTCAGCCAAACAACGCTTCCGGCCGCGCAGGCGGCATCGGGGAGGACCGGCCACTTCGAGGGGGTGGATTACCGGGGCGCCGAGGTGATCGCCGAATTAACACCGGTTGAGAATTCGCCATGGGAGTTAGTGGCCAAGATTGACCGCCACGAGATGTTCGATGGCGCGCGCAAGGATGCCGCGGTGGAGACGATCGCCGTCGTCTCCCTGGCGCTCTTGGCGATGTTCGGCGCCGGCTTCATCTACAAAGCGCGCGGGAAAGAAGATTACAAGCAGCTTTATGAGTTGGAACGCGAGCGGGCCGCGGCACTGAAGGAGGCGGCAGAGGCGCGCGCCCGGTTCGAGAGCTTCATGGGAAGCCTTCCCGGCGTTGCGGTGATTCGGAACCTCGATGGGCGATACATCTATATGAACGAGGCTTGGGAGTCGGCGACCGGCCTGAAACGCGCCGACTACATCGGCAAAACGCCTTCTGATTGTTTTACTAAAGAAGACGCGGAAAAGCTTCTGGCTGGAGACAGACGGGCTATCGAGACTGGCCGCGCGGAAACCGAAGAGATGTTGATTCATCACCGGTCTGGTCCAAGGAAAAGGTTCATCAACAGGTTCCTCATAAGCGGAACGGACGGAGGCCCGCGCTACGTCGGGTTGATCGCCCTTGACGTCACCGAGCAGAGGCGGGCCGAGGAGAAGGTCCTCAGGTTAAGCCGCTTCTACAAGACGATCTCCAAGGTCAACGAGCTCGTCGCGAGGGAGCCGGAACGGGTTTCCCTTCTTCGAAAGACCTGCCAGGCGCTCGTCGAGGACGGCGGCTTCAAGATGGCTTGGACCGGCATGAAGAAGCCCGACGGCCGAGTCGTATCCGAAGCATCGGTGGGATTCGAGGACGGATACCTTGAGAACATGGTGATTCGCTGGGACGACTCGCCGGATGGCATGGGCCCGACGGGGAGGGCCATTCGAGAAAAGCGCCCGGTCATCTTCAACGATTGCCTCAATGATCCCGATTACGCTCCATGGCGCGAGGCGGCCAGGACCAGGGGCTATTGCTCGAGTTGCGCCTTTCCAATCATCCACGGCGAGGAGGTGTTTGGAACGATCATGGTCTATGGCGAGGAGACGGGGGCCATAGGGGTAGAGGAATCGGCGCTCCTTGCCGGACTAGGCCAGAATCTCGGGTACGCTATCAAGGCGATGCAGGACAAGGAGCGGCGGAACCTGGCCGAGCAGGCGCTCCGGGAAAGCGAGGAGAAATACCGGGCCGTTTTCGAGGGCATAGCCGAGGGCATATACGTATCAACTCCGGAAGGAAAGCCGGCCATGGCCAACCCCGCGCTCGTGAAGATGCTGGGGTACGAGAGCCTCGAGGCGATGCTCAAGCGCGACATTGAGAAAGAGGGCTACGTTGACCCTTCGGAGCGCCGCAGGTTCGAGGAACTGATCCAAAGAGACGGAATCGTGCGCGACTTCCATACCGAGTGGCGGAAAGCCGACGGCACGCCCATTCGCGTAGTCGAAAACGCGAAGGCCGTGCGCGACAAAAGCGGCCGCATTATCGCCTATGAAGGCACGGTTCGGGATGTCACTGACAAGGAACTGGCGGAAGAGCATCTGGCGCACTCCCAACGCATCCAGTCGGTCCTCAATAACATACTGCGAGTGGCACTCGGCGAGAAAAGCCTGTCCGAGATCCTGCAAGAATCACTGAACGAGATTCTCTCGGTTCCGTGGCTGGAGCTCTCGCCCAAGGGGGCGGTCTTCGTGACGGAGGGAAACCTGCTCCTTCTTTGCGCCCAAGTGAACATGCCTGATGTGCTTTTGACCAAGTGCGAGGGCGTGGCGCCCGGGGAGTGTCTTTGCGGACGAGCCTTCGCGGATGGACAGATCGTTTTCGCGGACCACTTGGACGAGCGTCATGAAACGACTTACGAAGGGATCGTACCCCACGGTCATTACTGCGTGCCTATCATGTCGGCGGGCGAAGTAAACGGGGTCCTCTGCCTTTACGTCAAAGAAGGCCACGTGGACAGGGAGGAGGAGCGGGAAACGCTTCTAGCCATTTCCAACGCGCTGGCGGGCATTATTCGCCGCAAACGCGCCGAGCAGGAACTGAAGGCGAGCGAGGAGCGCTACCGGGAGACCCTGGACATAATGATGGAAGGCTGCCAGATCATAGGCCATGATTGGAAGTATCTATATCTCAATGACGCCGTCGCGCGCCAGGCGGGCAGAAGCATAGGCGAGATGCTCGGCAAGACCATGTTCGAGGTCTTTCCGGGGATTGAGAACACACCCACCTTCGCATTACTGAAGCGGTGCATGGAAGGGCACATCCAGGACAGGGTTGAGAACGAGTGGGAACAGAACGGGGATGCTCGCTATTTCGACCTGAGCGTCCAGCCGGTACCGGACGGCCTCTTCATCCTCAGCATTGACATCACCGATCGCAAGCGGGCGGAACTCTTTCTCAAAGAGAGCGAGGACCGTTACCGCGACCTCGTGGAAAACAGCCAGGACCTGATCTGCACGCACGATCTTGACGGCGTGATAATGACAGTGAACAGGGCGCTGGTGAAGGCCCTCGGCTACGAGCCAGAGGAGGTGGTAGGCGGCAACTTGGCCGGCTTCCTCGCGCCCGGATCAAAGGCTCTTTTCCCCGCCTATCTCAAGGAGATCAGGGAAAGAGGTGAGGCGAATGGATTCATGGCAATAATCGCGAAGAGCGGCAGAAAGCTGATATGGAGTTATAGCAACACCCTGAGAGTCGAGGGTGTGGAGAAGCCGGTCGTGCGCGGCCTGGCGCACGACGTGACCGAACAGCACAAGGTGGAAGCGGCGCTCAAAGAAAGCGAGGAACAGTTCCGCAGCTTCTTTAAAAACAACCCGGCGGCCTCTTACATCGCTGCGGCGAGCGGCCAGCTCATGGAGTGCAATGAAGCATTCATCGGACTGTTCGGCTTCGCATCCAAGGATGACGCGCTCAACGCCAGCTTGTCCGAACTGTACGCGCGGCCGGAGGAGCGGCAGGCATTTCTCGACGAGATTGCAAGCAAAAAGCGGATAGCCCTGCGCGAGACGACCTACAAGCGGGTTGACGGAAATCCCGTGCACGTCATCGAGACGGTCACTGGCGTATTTGACGGCGAGGGGAAGCTAAACGGCGCGGTAGGCTTCTTGCTGGACGTGACGGATAAGAGGGTGCTGGAAGGCCAGTTGCGTCAAGCCCAGAGGATGGAAGCGGTTGGCGAGCTGGCGGCGGGAATCGCTCATGACTTCAACAACGTCTTGATGGCGGTTCAAGGTGCCTCCGAACTTTTGGCCAAGACGATCGAGCAGGGCAAGCCGGGCTACAAGGAGGTTGTGACCATACAGAGGGCGTCGGAGAGGGCTGCGCTCATCACCAGGCAGCTTCTAGGATTCGCCCGCAAGACCGTCCTGGAACCAGTCCCCCTCGACCCGAATGAGCTTATTACGGGGCTTCTTCCCATGGTTCAGCGGCTGCTGCCGGAAACAATCAAGGTGGAGTTCATCGAGGCGCCTGACGCTGGTTTCATCAACGCCGACAAAGGACAGATGGGACAGGTCCTTATGAACTTGTGCGTCAATGCCCGCGACGCCATGCAGAGGGGCGGAACGCTCACCATCGAAATCGAAAACGTCCTGATAAACGGCTCCTATATCGAGGCGCACCCGTGGGCCAAGCCAGGGCGCTACGTTCTCATTACCGTCACTGACACGGGCATGGGCATGAAGTCCGACGTGCTCCAGAAGATTTTCGACCCCTTCTTTACAACCAAGCCGCAGGGGAAGGGGACCGGCCTCGGCCTTTCAATGGCCTACGGCATAGTGAAACAGCACGACGGAATGATAAACGTCTATTCGGAACCAGGCGTCGGAACTACGTTCAAGATATACCTGCCAATGACGGAAAGGCGCGCGTCGGCCGTCGGGACGAAAGTGATACGGGGAGTAAACGGCGGCCATGAAACTATTCTAGTGGTTGAGGACGACAAGGAAGTGAGAAACATCGTTGTCGAAGTCCTCATGTCGCTCGGCTACAAGGTTCTCTACGCAAGCGACGGCGCGGAGGGGCTCAAAGTTCTGCGCAATTCCGACAAGATTGACTTGGTCATTACGGACATTGTCATGCCGAAGATGGGGGGCAAGGAGCTTCGCGAGGCGACAAGAAGAATGAACCCATCGGTTCGCTTTATATTTACCTCGGGTTACACGGAGAACGTCGTGCATCATGACTTCATTCTCGACAAGGGCGTCGCCTTCCTCTCGAAGCCCTATGGCATTGACGTCCTGGCCCGCAAGGTGAGGGAGATATTGGACCGGCGCGAAGAGATGCGCAAGTGAGCGCGTGCATAGCATCCAATGTGGCGGCGCGGAGGCGCGGAATAGGGATAAGACAGTCATACGTGGAGATTTCAGAATGAGCGAACCCACGGCCGAAAGCTACAAGGTGAAATGCCCGAAATGTAGCAAGGAATTTGACGCCGCCAAGGCGCCGCTCTGCTCCTGCCTTGTGGCCGTGCGGACTCCTTCCTGCCCCTCCTGCGGGGGTTGTTTCTGCTCCCTTCCCGATCAGGAACGCCAGAGGTTCTGGTCCACGGCGCCGCCTTCCCTCTGGGCGCGCCGCCTCAACCAGCGGTTTCAAAATAAGCGATGCGATGCTCCCGACGTGCCAATTGACTTGCGGCGCCCCTTGATCCTGGTGGCCGACGACGAGAGAGACACGTTGGCGGTGGCCTGCATGCTGCTTAGAAGCTTCGGTTACGGATCGGTGCCCAGCGAGGACGGCCAAGAGGCATTCGAAGCAGCGCTACGGTTCAAGCCGGACTTGGTTCTCACTGATGCGATGATGCCGAGGCTCGACGGCCGCCGGCTCTCTTCTCGGATCAAGGAGATGCCAGAGCTTGCCAGTACGAAAGTGGTTATAATGACTGGCCTCTTTAAGAAAGAGCAGCACAAGACGGAGGCTTTGAGAGAGTTTCACGCGGATGCTTATCTTAAAAAGCCTGTTGCCCCGGAAGAGCTGAGGTCTTTACTCTCCACGCTCGTAGGCCCCCCGCAAAAGGTGAAGCCTCGCAAGTGAAAGGCGCTGCAAGAAGCGTGGCGCAATGAAAGCGCGGGCCGAAAGGCCCCTCTTTTTTTCGCTTCACGTTGTTTTCGGAAAGCGCTTCAAGATGAGAGTGCCTTTTCTTTCTCTTCCTCCACCTCGATGGCGAACTCCGGCGGATCCTGGATGGCGCGCTTCACCGCGCACTGGTCCGCGGCGCGGATGACGGCCTCGCGGTATTTCTCCGGGAATTCCGCCGGGAGGTGGACCGTCAGGCGGACCGTTTCCAGCTTGTGCGAAACGGGGTTCCACTCCATCTTTTGCGTCAGCCGCAGCCCCTCCGTGTTGATACCCCGGCTCTGGCAGAAGCCCAATACGTATATGCCCGCGCATGTCCCCATGCTGGCGAGGAAGAGCATGTACGGCTCCGGGGCCGATGCCGTTCCGCCCGCCTGAACCGACTGGTCGGTCCTGATCAGAAGAGGCCCGGCGCTGGCGTCAACGCGCTTGCCTCCGGGGAAAGTGATTTCCATTTCCATGGCATCCTCCAAGCCCTTCGATAAGCGAAGGCTCAACCCTTCAAGATGCGCGGCTCATGCTTGAGTAACAGGAATCTCGCGCCATCCTTCTTTTTCCCAGGGACTCTTGGCGTTCTGGTGTAATCACGGCAAATTGTTTCTCGCCAAGCGCGACATTCGGCCGTGACTGGGTTAGAATTGTCTCGTGGTATGAGGAGCCGTGGCGGTTCCGCTGGAGAACATGGAAATGGTTTATGGCTTGCTGTCCGGGCGCCTCGCTGGACTCGCGATCCCCGAAAACATTGACTTGTGGGCCGATTGGCGGTTCGACCATTGGGGGCCGTGGCTCCTTTCAAGGCTTCTGCACGGCGGCCTTTACCTGGCGGGCGCGGTCATCGCGCATCGAGCGCTCGTCCTTCTTCTGAGAAGGGCGGAAGCCGTTCTAAAAGGGAGGGACGGCGGCGAGCAGGAGGCGAAGCGCGACCAGACGTTGATCGCAGTGACCCGCCGCACCGGCGTCGTAGTCATCTACACCGTTTTCGCTCTCGTCGTCGCGAGCGACTTCGGCGTCCAGGTCGGGCCGCTCATCGCCGGAATGGGGATAGCCGGCGTGGCGCTCGGCTTCGGCGCGCAGTACCTGGTCAAGGACGTCATCACCGGGTTCTTCCTCATCTTCGAGCGGCAGTTCGCACTTGACGACGTTGTGATGATCAATGGCATCACCGGCTCGGTCGAAGAGATAACGTTGAGGACGACTCGACTGAGGTCGGCCAGGGGCGAGTTGCACGTCATACCGAACGGCGAGATAAGATGCGTGACGAACCTCACACACCAGTGGGCGCGCGCCGTCGTTGACGTGGGCGTCGCTTATAGATCGAGGCTGGAGGAGGTCTTCAAGGCGCTCGAAGAGGTGGCGGCAAGGGTATCCAAGGACGAGAAGGCGGCGGCGGCCCTCTTGGAGAAGCCGGAAGTCGTGGGGGTGACGGCGTTGGGCGACAGCGCGGTGACCGTCCGCATCTGGGCGAAAACGAAGAGCGGGAAGCAGTGGGAAACCGAGCGGCTGTTGCTTAGAATGGTCAAGGAGGTTTTCGACGAGAGGGGAATAGAGATGCCTTTCCCGCAGAGGACCGTTTCGGTTGACCCGCAGCTCGCTTCGCTTTTAAGCGGCAGGGGAGGGGAATGACGCAGAAGATAGTGGCCGACGGGCTTTTTCTTGGGATGCTGCTGATAGCGTTGCTGCACGCCTTGCTGCCGACGCACTGGCTCTCCTTCGTTTTGGTCGCGCGCGCCCAGGGTTGGCGCCGTTCCAAGATGATGCGGGTGGTGCTCGCCTCAGGATTCGGCCACGTCACTACGACGACGATAGTCGGGCTCTTGGCCGCCGCTCTGAGCAAGGGCTTTCACGAGGCGATGGCGGGGCTCGAAGCGCCGCTCGCGGCATTCGTGCTTGGGGGCTTCGGCCTCTATTATATCGTCATGGGCTGGCGGCGCGAGGGCCACCGCCACTGCACGCACGACCATTCCGAAGACCCGCCGGCGGCCGACAAAGTCGCCGTTGGGGCGCTCTTCGCCGAAATGACGCTCTCTCCGTGCGAGACGCTAATTCCAATTTTTCTGGCCTCCGGTTCGCTGCCCTGGGGCGTCCTGATCGCGATGGCCGTCGCCATGAGCGCAATCACGATCGCCATAATGGGAGTGCTCGCCTACCTCGGATACTCGGGCTACCAGAAGCTTGCCTTCCCTTGGCTGGAGCGGAACGAGCGGCTGGTGCTGGGCCTTCTTTTGATCGCCCTCGCCGTCTTTGCCTTTGTCGTGGAGTGAAACGGCGCGCCACGGCCATTCAGCCATGGTTCGGCTTGCGAAAAAACATCGAGCCAGATTCTATTTCTTTCCTTGAAGCGCCTTCGGCTTGGGAGCCGTACTTCTTTTTGCCGCACTGGAACGGTGATGCACGGAAGAGCCACTTCTCCGGTGCCTCCGCGAAACCACGCGCTCCTTGGCTGCCAAGGCGCGGACCTCCGAAGGATCCGGGTTGACCATCACGAACTCCCTTTCCTCTTGCGATTTCGGCAGGGCCAGGTAGGGGACAGTGATGAGCGGCGGAAGGGCGAGCGGGTTGCACTTGGGCTGCTCTTGAGGCTGAAAGGCGCTTTGAGTGCAAGGCGAGACCGGCTGAGCCTGGGGTTCGGCATGAGGCGCTGTCGTTTTATCGTCCAGTTTGGCGGCGGACTCATCTGGCGCTTTGTCGCCATTCGTTTGGGCGGCGGGAACGGATGGGGAGGCGGCGGATGTTGTTGCGTCCTCCTCCGCCGCGATTGAAGAGGGAGTGCTGCTCTCGGCCTTTTCCTTAGTCGCTTCAAATGGAAAAATTGAGGCCGCGGCTTGCGGCGGAGGAATCTCGGAAGCTTCTGGCTGCGGGCGCGGCCCGGCGGTCAGCTCCGGGGTCCATGCCGGGTATTTCAGATGAAAGTCCAAAAACGAAATCGTTCTAGACCAGGCGTCGGTCCCCGCCACTTCGTCCCACCCCCCCCGCTCGTGGAGGGTGAAGCCGTGGCCGACCTTCGGGTAGATGATCATGTCCACCGGTTTCCCCGCTTGCCTTAAAACCTCGAAGGTTTCAAGGCTGCGCCGGACTGGGACAATCCTGTCGGCGGTGCCGTGGAGAAGCAGCGTTGGAGGGAAATTCTCCTCGGCCACTGGCATGAAGCCCGGCGAAAGGCCGCCATAAAAGGCGACGACAGCCATCAGCCGGGGATCTGACGGTGCGTAGTTGAGGGCTAAAAAGGCGCCTTGAGAATACCCGACGAGCCCGAGCCTGTCTGGAATCACCTCCGGAAGAGTGCAGGCGTAGTTCAATGCGTACTTGATGCTCTCGGCCCACTGCGAGCGCGTGCCGCGCCCTTTTCGGCCCCTGTCGTAATAGCGGACGAAGAGCGCGACGTAGCCGTGGCGGGCGAGGTCGTTGGCCATCGCGAGGTAGTAGGACTCACCCCTCCTTGGCCCGTGGGTGCCGTGAAGCAGAATGACGGCCGGGTATGAACCCTTTTCGGCGGGCTCAAAAACATCCACCGCTACTTTGTCCCTGCCGGACGGGAACCGGGCCTTGAACGAACGGATTTCGCTTTCGGAAGGAGGAGGGATCGGCTGAGGGAAATCGGACCGGGCGCTATCATCCTTGGGAAGCTCTTCCACCACCACGCCACGCGCGCCTGTAAAGCCTGGGGAGGTCTGAGCCAGAGAGGGGCTGGCTCCGAGCGCTGCCGTCAGGAGCACTATGAGAAGCCCTCGTCTTGCCATGAAAGCGACCGCCAATTGAGCCTCCGCACCGCCTAAACCACAAGACCCGGCCGCAGCCGGGTCTCGATTTGGTGGCGGGGGAAGGATTTGAACCTTCGACCTCTGGGTTATGAGCCC
>DAHXMK010000371.1 GCA_027365515.1 Candidatus Aminicenantota bacterium | reverse complement strand
TTTCAAAATGGATCGCCTCGCTAGTCCCCGCTTTCGACGGCGAAAAGGTGGACCAGATCCTGCTCACCGGCGGGATGGCGCGCTCGAACGCGCTGGTGGAAAAGATAAAAGGCTACACTTCGGCGATGCCGTGCGGAGTTTCCGTATATCCGGGAGAGAACGAGATGGGGGCCCTGGTAAAGGGGGCCTTGCGAGTCCTTTCGGGCAAGGAAGAGGTAAGAGAATACGCTTTCAAGGAGAGGGGTTGATGGAACCGATAAGAACCCTTGCTGGGATGGTTGAAACGCTGAAAGGCGAGGCCCCAAGGCGGGTCGCCGTCGCGGCCGGCCACGATGAACACACGATTCAGGCCGCCGCAAGGGCGGCCACCGAAAAGATTGCTTCGGTCACGCTCGCCGGCGACGGCGCGAGAATCGCCGGGCTCTGCTCCAAATTCGGGATTGACAGGAAGCTTTTCAATATAATTGACGAGAAGGACGAGAAAGCCGCGGGAAAGATAGCCAGGGACATGGTCCGAAATGGCGAGGCGCAGGTCCTGATGAAGGGGCTCATTTCCAGCGACGCCTATATGAGGCTCATCCTGGATAAAGAGTGCGGGCTCCTTCCCAAGGGCAATGTCCTCAGCCACATCACGGTGCTGGAGATACCCGCCTATCAAGCGAGCCACGGAAAACTCCTCTTCGTGAGCGACGTGGCGGTCCTGCCTTCGCCGGACCTTCCGGCGAAGGTGAAGATGATCGAATACTGCGCCGCCGCCGCCAGAAGCTTCGGCATAGAGAAGCCAAAGGTGGCGCTGCTGGCCGCGAGCGAAAAGGTCTCGGACAAGATGCCCGCCACGCTGGACGCCGCCGTAATAGCAAAGATGGCCGAGCGGGGCCAGATCAAAGGCGCGCTCGTGGACGGGCCCTTGGCGATGGACGTTGCCATAAGCCCTGAGGCTTGCGCCATCAAGGGGCTAAAGAGCGCCGTGGCCGGAGAGGCCGACGCGCTCATCTTCCCGAACATTGAGGCCGGCAACGCATTTTACAAGACCGCCACGCTTCTGGCCGGCGCCAAGCTCGCCGCCGTCGTCGCCGGCGCCGCTGCGCCCTGCATACTGACCAGCCGCGCCGACACCGAGGAGTCAAAGTTTTATTCCATCGCCCTGGGCTGCCGCCTTGCGGCGGCCCGCGGCTGAGCGCATTCTTGCGGGACCGGTATTAGGAGCGAGCGCCAAGCGAGTTGTGGCGTACGTCCTGGAGCTTCCTGTCCAGTAAAATGGAGAGAAGCCTGTCGGCGCCGAGGGCTATGCCGGCGCTCGGCGAAAGCAGATCAACCGCCTCGAAAAATTCCTCGTCCCTCGGGTGTGGAGGCTTCCCCGCGGCGCGCCTCTCCGCTTGAAATAGGTCGTATCGGCGGCGCTGCTCGGCGCCATCACAAAGCTCTTGATAGGCGTTGGCCAACTCAACTCCGGCTGCAAATAGCTCGAAGCGGTCTATCACGCCAGGCTCGCTTTCCTTTTCGGCGGCCAGCGCCGCCTGAAACGGCGGATAGCCAAAGAGGGCGGCCGGGCGGCCTAGGCGGGCAAGCTCCGGCTCCACGCGGGTGAGCATCAAATAGCTGAAGCAGTCGTTCTCGGACCAGCCTTTCGCCTGGCCCGCTCCGTGGCGCGTGGCGGCATCCCGCCACTCAGCCAAAGTGCGAAGCGCGCGCCAATCAACGCCGACGAAGCGCTCGAAGGCCTTACCAAGCTCCATCTTGATTATCTTTCCGGAAAGGTCGCATTCAAGGCCGTCGCGCTTCACGACGCCCCCCGGAAGAAAGGCCGCCGCCATCTTTCTAAGCAAGGCTTGAGCATCCTTGAGTATGGCGGCGAGAGTCTCACCGGACCTGTACCATTCGAGCATGAGGAACTCGGGGCTGTGGCCGCTGCCTGAAACCTCATCCCTGAAAGAGGGAGCGAGCGAAAAACACGGGCCGGAGCCGGCGGCCAGCAGCCTCTTCAAATAAAATTCCGGCGAGGTCGGAAGGAAAGCTTCCAGCCCCGTCGCCTCGCCTTTGACCTTGAACGGATCGAGATGAGGTTCCATCCCGGCGCTGGGCACCAAAATTGGGGCGTCAACTTCAAGGAAACGGCGCGCGTGAAAAAAGGAGCGGACTGTCCGCAGGAACCTTTCCCTCTCGTGAAAAAGGGGGAGCCGCTCACGAATATTTTCAATTGCCTTCGTCATTTCTGGTTCAACCGCGGGGCTTCCATGAGGCGCCTCGCCACCTTATACTATACACGATGGGCGAGAAGGTACTCTGTCCGGAAAGATTTGAGACACTCTCGAAACTGGCGAAGCTGACTATTTCCAAGAAAGAGCGGGAGAGGCTTCTTCCCCAACTTGAAGCTATATTGGAGTACGTGAGCAGCTTGAAGGCTATAGAAGCCGAAGCGGCGGAAGAGAGCGGCGCCGGAATTTCTGCGTTGCGCGAGGACGCGGCCCAGCCCGGACTGGACAAAGACGTCGTTCTTCCAGCGTCGCCCCATTCGGCTTCAGGCTTCTTCCGAGTTCCCAAATTCGTGAAGGGCGGCCACCAGTGAGCATCTCCGAATGGTCAACCGCCTCGGCCATTCGTGGCACAGTAGCCAAGGGCGAAGCATCCTGCGTAGAGAGCGCTCGCTTTTTCCTGGACAGGGTCAGCAAACTCAATCCCAGCCTCAACGCCATTCTTACAATAACCGAAGAGCGCGCCATGGCCACGGCGACAACACTCGACAAGAGCAAGGCGAAGGGAAAAGCTCTTCCACCGCTTGCCGGCGTCCCGGTTGTCGTCAAGGATAACCTCTGCACAAAGGGCCAGAAGACAACTTGCGGAAGCCGGATGCTGGCGGACTGGACCGCCCCTTACGACGCGACGGTCGTCGAGAGGTTGGAGGCCGCCGGCGCGCTGATGGTCGGGAAAGCCAACATGGACGAGTTCGCGATGGGCTCTTCGGGAGAGACCTCGGCTTTTGGTCCCGCCCTGAATCCGTGGAACAGGAAGATGGTGCCTGGCGGAAGCAGTAGCGGTTCCGCAAGTGCCGTTTCCGCCGGGATGGCGACGCTCGCTTTGGGGTCTGACACCGGAGGCTCCGTCAAACAGCCGGCCGCTTTTTGCGGCCTGGTCGGACTGCGGCCTACTTATGGAAGGGTGAGCCGTTACGGGCTTGTCGCCTTCGCCTCCTCCCTTGATCAGGTGGGACCGCTGGCCAGGAACGCGGATGACTGCGCGCTCCTTTTTTCGGCCATCAGCGGAGAGGACCCAAGGGACTCGACCTGTCTGAAGCTTCCTCCGGAGAGCCAACGGCTCGAACCGCTCGATGTAAAGAAGCTGCGGGTCGGCCTTCTTGCCGAGCAAATCGGAAAGGGCGTTGCCCCGGCGGTCCGCGAAGGGGTACTCAAAGCCGCGGCCATTTTGGAAAACGGCGGCGCAATGGTGAGCGAGGTTTCGCTGCCGCACGCATCGTACGCTCTCGCGGCTTACTACGTGATCGCCCCGGCCGAATGCTCCGCCAACCTCGCCCGCTACGACGGCGTGCGCTACGGCTTCAGCCCCGGCGGACCTGATTCCGGAGAGCGAGCCGAGGCCTCCAGGAGCGCTGGTTTCGGGGAAGAGGTCAAGCGCCGCATCTTGGCCGGCACTTTCGTTCTCTCGGCGGGGTATCGGGATGCTTTCTACAACAAGGCCCTCTTTGCGAGGCAGGCCATCACGAGAGATTTTGAGAACGCCTTCAAGGAGGTTGACATCCTGCTCGGGCCGGCCACCCCTGGGCCGGCGTTCCCCATTGGGGAGCGAAGCGGCGACCCGATGAGGATGTATCTTTGCGACGTCTTCACGATTCCGCCCAACCTGGGAGGCTTTCCCAGCCTTTCGTTCCCGTGCGGTTTTGCTAGCGACGGCCTGCCTGTCGGAGCACAGATCTCTGGAAGAAGGCTCGGCGAGCCCCTCCTGCTTCAAACCGCCAAGTTCATCGAAGAGCGTCTCTGTCTCCTTGAAAGGCATCCCTCATGAGGCGTTCTGGAACGGTCATCCTCTTGGCCGCGACTTTCCTTTCGGCTATTGTTTTTGGAATTCAAGCCAAAGCTCCTGCCTCAAGAACCGTTTCGGTAGCTACGAAGCAGGGGCGGCGGGCGGTAATAGAGGGGGACATCTACTTGCGAGTCCCCGTGCCCAAGAGAGGCGGGCTCCGCGCGGTCGCTTTGAGATATACAGGTGATTCAGGCGACGACGAGCTCATCGCCAAAGCCAACCCGAGGCGCAGAGGGAGGCGGCTGGTTGAAGCGCGGATTCCTTTCGACCTGTTGAGCCAGCTTTACGCGGATGAAACCATCGCGGCGCTATTTCCCAAGGACAGGCGGACCAAGAACGGGTGGGAGCACCGTTGGGAAAGGGGCTCGTGGAGCGACCTGGCGCGCTGGTTTGCTCGTGACGCCAAAAGCGGCCCCAACCTGAGAGAGGCAAACAGAAAAATCAAGCGCTTCCGCCGGGGAGAACTTGTCTTCATTCCTTACGGGCTTCTTGGAGAGCCGTTCCGCCGGTTTGGGCAAGGCGGCGAGGAGGAACGGCAACCGCCGAAACCCCAGCCGGCTGAGGAAGAACCGCCAGTTGCGCCTCCGCCGGCTCCGTCAGAACCACCGCCTCCACGGCCGCCTGCCGCTGAAGAGCAGGCCCAGCCCGACGCGGTTCGCGCGCTGCTCTCTTACGGAGAGGACAGCCAAGGCCGGTTTGCCGCATACAAGCTTCAAGCGAAAGAGGCGCTCTACTCGGCGGTAGTCGTCCGCTTCACGGGCAACGTTGACGCCTCTGACGTAAACGCCCTCGCCATGCAGATTGCCAAGCGCTCCGGGATAAAAGACGTGACGGCGATCCCGGTCGGGTTCTCGGTAAAAATCCCCTTGAACAACCTGCTGCCGCAATACCTTCCCCAAGATGACGCGCGCTACAAGGCGTGGCTCGTGAACCAGGACGAGACCAACGCGGTCAAGAACCCAATAAGGAGCGAAGCGCTCGACGGCGTTGTGGTCATCTTGGACGCCGGTCACGGAGGGCTGGACCGCGGCGCCGTCAAAAACGGGGTCTGGGAGGACTCCTACGTTTACGACATCGTCTGCCGTATCCACGAGGGGCTCGAAAAGCGCACCAAGGCCAGAGTCCTTCTTACTCTTCTCGACCCCGGCCTCGGCCTAAAGCCGCAAGAAAAATCCGGCCTCACTCCGAACACGGGGGCCGTCATACTTACCCACCCATGGTTCCACCAGGAGTCAACCAGCGAAACGAAGGTCGAGGTAAACCTGCGCTGGTACTTGGCCAACCAATACTTTGAAAGGCTCGTCAAGGAGGGACTCGATCCAGGAAGGATCGTCTTCACTTCGGTCCATGCCGATTCGTTGCATCCATCGTTGCGCGGTTCGATGTTTTACATTCCAGGCACTCCCTACCGCTCGACCAAGTGGAGCCAGGCGGGTAGCGCCTATGCGCGCTATGCCGAGTACAAGGCAAAGCCGGTCTATTCCTTGTCCGAGAAGCAACTGATAAGAAGCGAGGGGCTTTCGCGCCAGTTCGCCAGGAAAATGGAAGAGGCCTTCGCCAGCAAGGGACTGCCTTTGCATCCTTACAATCCGACGAGGGATCACGTTGTAAGAGGCCGCAGGCCTTGGGTTCCGGCGGTTCTCAGGGATTCCGAAACGCCTTGCAGCGTGCTCCTGGAAGTCTGCAACATCGCAAACAAGCAGGACGCGGCGCTTCTCAAAGACCCAAACTACCGGCAAGCGGTCGCCGAAGCTTACATCGAGGCGCTTATACGCTACTACTCATGACGGATGGTTGCACTTTTGCCGTGGTCCAGGTCAATTTGGCCTTCCAGAAAGACCTATCTGGCTAACCGTAGCCTCTCAACCCGGCGGCGAGCCGATTTGGCCTGGGCGGCGGCGCCAGTCCCGAACGACAAACAGGCCGATGAGCCAAAAAAGGCTGCAAAAATTTCAAGCTTGCGGCCCATGGACACCATCCAAGTCAACGAAACGGTATCATCCTCACTAAAATTACAACCGATTTGTTCCAGCTTGCCTGCATCTTGGCGGGGCAGACCGGCCAAACATTCATCTTGGACGAATGATCTTGCCTCCACCTCACGATTTTCGCGGTGCGGCGGCCAGGTCCTCTAGTTACCAGAATGGTGCCATTAGGAGTTGAAGTTTCACAACCATAGTTTTATCATATAGTTTGGATGAAAGTTCGAGTGAGGTTGCCATGAGCGAGCAGGTCAAAAAAGCAGAGCAAACCTTAAGCATCGGCGATGTCTCTGATCAGCTTGGAATTCCTTCAAGCACGATTCGCTTTTACGAGAAGGAGTTCGGCAGCTACCTTCAAGTCTTGAAGACGGCCGGCGGCCATAGGCGCTTCAGGCCGCAGGACGCGGAAAAATTAAAGTACATCCATACACTGGTTCATGAACAGGGGCGCTCGCTTCGCGATGTGAAGGCCGCTTTAGTTTCCGACAAGGATCCGGTCCTTTTGCGCAAGGACATAGACCTTCTTTTGGAGGTTTTCGAGACCCTGGTGCAGGAAAACCAGAAACTCCACAACGCCGTTCAGGGGTTGTCCGAGAGAATTATCGCCCTGGAAGAGGGGGCGAAGGGCAAGAAGCGTTTCAAGATTTTTTAGGGACGATGGCAAGCTTCAAAACCCATCCCTCCCCCGTCTTCGCCAAGCGGGATTGTTCGACTTTAAAGTTCGCCTCGCCGTTAAGTCCTCTAGTCGAGCGCGCCCTGACCCTGATTTCGAGCGAGGCAAGCTCCTTCACGACGTTTTCAGGCAACAAAACCTCGATCTGCTGGGCTTCCGGAAGGAGAGAGGCGCCTATACGCTTCAGGTCTTCAATCGCCGGCCCGAGGTCTTTCACCTTCGGCCGCGGCGGAGCGAGGATGGGCCCCAAAAGACTTTCGCGTATCCTGTCAAGCTCAGTGGCCACGCGCCCCGAGGCGGTGGCGACGGTCCTGACCTTCGGCGCCGTCTGGGCGAGTTCCTGATCGCTCTGTTCGGTCTTTTGAGTCGCGAATTCGATTTCGGGGACTGGCGCCTGAGGCGCCGCCGCCTCAACGGGTTTGGTCTGAAGCGGCTGCGGTTCTTCTTCCGGAATGTTGACCTGGCCTGCATCCACTACTCGCGCCCCCGGTTCGGAAGGGCGAATGAGTTTCGAGGTCAACTGGGCGAGCGTCAGCCTTGATATTCCTTTCAAAGTATCAAAGACCCCCGCGCCCTTAATGGCGGAGGCCTCGACATATGGCCAGCCCTTCGGGTTGAGCGCCTTCTGCATGACGTCCACCGGAAGCACGCTCGGCAGGTCGCGCTTGTTGTACTGCATGACGATCGGAATCTGGTCGAGCGAGAGCCCCATCTCCGACAGGTTGTGCTCAAGGTCCCGAAGGCTTTCGAGGTTCGCGTCCAGCACCGGTATCTGGCTGTCCGCGACGAAAACCACTCCGTCCACCCCCTTCAGCACCATGCGCCTGGTCTCGCCGTAGAAGACCTGCCCCGGAACTGTATAAAGCTGGAACCGCGTCCTGAAGCCGGCGATGACCCCGACCTCCAACGGAAGAAGGTCGAAAAACAAGGTGCGGTCGGACTCGGTCTCAAGGGAGACCATCTCTCCTCTGGAACGCGGCGCCGTCTTGTTGTAAATGTATTGGAGGTTCGTCGTCTTGCCGCATAATCCCGGGCCGTAATATACGACCTTGGCGGCCATCTGCATCGTCGCGTAGTTAAAAAATGCCATCCGCCCCTCCAGGGCCGTCACGAAGCGCTATAGTCGCACTAAGAGAGAAGCTTTTCAAGGGCATCGTAGTCCATGTACCGCTCCGGATGGCGGCGGCGGGCCAATGATAAAGCCGCCAGAGCCATGACCCTGTAACGCTCCCTGCTGTCAGGCCATCTCTTGAGAGCCGAGAGGTGGTTCTTAACCATCGTCGCGTCCCCTCTCTCCACCGGTCCGGTCAATGAGGCGACCGGGCCTGACGAGTAGATGTTCTTGACCGTCCCCTCGACAAGCGCCTGAAAGGCCGGCAACGCCTCTTCGGGCCTGACTCCGGCCCTGGCAAGAAGCGTTTGGCTTTCCCACAGAAGCGCGACCAGGTGGTTGGCCGCCGTCACCGCCGCCGCGTGGTAAAGTGTCTTGCTGTGGGGGGAAAGGGCGATGCACTTCCCGGATATCGCAAGAGCCATCGAACGGATTACGGCCAAAGCCTCCGGCCGCCCTTCGATCGCGAAAGTCGCCGAGCGCAGCGCGAGCGCCCCTGCGAGCGGGTCTGGAAGTATCATCAGGGGATGAAGCGAGCCGACGCTCGCCCCTTTCATCCGGCAGCGGGTCAGGAGGCGGGACGGCACCGCCCCGCTCAAGTGAAATACTATGCGCCCTTGGATAGCCTGGTCCCTGGAGGCGATTTCGTGGTCAACTTCCCCAAGCGCCTGCTCAGGCACGCCGATCATCAGGGGTATGCCGGCGGGAAGTTCCTCCGGGCCCTTGAGCAGAGGGCAGGCGAGCCACTGAGCCCCAGCTTCGGCCGAGGCGGTGCTTCTTGAACCGCATCCGGCTACGCTCCATCCGGCGCCCTTGAGCGCAAGCGCAACCGAAATTCCAGCCTTTCCGCAGCCATAAAGCGCGAAAGCTTTATCCATTGCGGAACGCCTCCAGGACGGATACAAACTCATCGGGCAACGGTGACTCCACTGAAACCATTTTACCCGAAGGACTCTGAAATTCAAGCCACCCCGCGTGCAACAGAAACCTGCCGAGAGAAGCCACCACCTGCCGCAGCTTGACGGAGGGGATGCCCCGCTCGATCCTGCCGCCGTAAAGCGTGTCTCCGACAACCGGGTGGTGCAGGTGGGCGAGATGAACCCTGATCTGGTGAGTTCTTCCCGTCAGCAGCCGCGCCTCGATGAGAGTGGTAAAGGGAAGCCTCTCCATTACCTTGATGTCGGTTCGCGACGGCCGCCCTCCCGTCTTGACCGCCATCTTCTTCCTGTTTCGAGAATCCCTGCCTATCGGGGCGTCCACGGGAATGAAATCATCATTGAAGTGGCCCCAGGCAAGCGCCGTATAGATTTTCTTGACGCTCCTTGAGGCGAACTGGCTGGAGAGGAAAGCCTGCGCCGATTCGCTCTTGGCTATCAATAGGAGCCCGGATGTCTCCTTGTCGAGCCGGTGGATGATCCCCGGGCGCCCCGCCTCGTAGCCAGGCGAGAGGGGAAGCTTTGCTCCGACCAGCGCATTGACGACCGTGCCTTCCCAATGGCCCTTCGCCGGGTGGGTGACCATGCCCGCGGGCTTGTCTATGACTACGCAATGGTCGTCCTCGTACAGGACTTTCAACGCAATAGCGGATGGGAGTGGCAGAGCGGGAGGCTCCGGAGGCATCATGATGACGGCCTCCTGGCCCGCGGCGACCGGCTCCGAGGCGCGCGCCTTGCGCCCGTTGAGCGTTATCCTGCCTTCATCCAGAAGCCGGCTTATCCGCGACCGCGTTATGCCACGGCCGCCAAGTTCGCGCGCCAGAGCGGCATCGAGCCTCCGGCCGGGCTCGGAAAATAGGACGACGATCCGCTCATCCATTTGCTTCCTTGCCGGTCTTGCGTTTTAGGAAGGCCCATGCCGCAACGGCCGCCACGATGGCAAAAACGGCAACAATCTGCGAAAGGGAGACGCGGCCTCCGAAATAGAGCCCTCGGACGACGTCTCCCCGCCAAAATTCGAGGATGCCGCGCGCCGTGGCGTACAAAAGGACGTAAGAGAGGAATATCTTTCCGTCAAAAGAGCGGCGCTTCTGAAAAAGCCAGAAGAGGAAGCCGAAGATGGCGAAATCGGCCAGGCTTTCATAGACCGGCCAGGGATGGATGCGCGTCCCATTGCTGCAAATGTCCACGGCTGGGAAAACGAGGCCCCACGGCAGCGTCGTCGGCTTCCCATAGCAGCAGCCGGCGAAGAAACAGCCCCATCGGCCGATCGCCTGGGCCAGCGGCAGTGCGACTCCCGCCACGTCGGCGGCGCTCCAAAACGGAATCTTTGCCTTCCTAATGTACCACAAGCCGACGGCCACGCCGCCGATGAAGCCGCCGTAAAAGGCCCCGAAGGAGCGGAGGTTTTCAATCATGAAGCGGACCGGATGGTCCGCGAATTCACTGAAATCGCCCAAGATCAGGGCGATCTTCGCCCCGACGAACGAAGCCAGGAGCGCGTAAATGAAAAGATCGGTCAGCTTTTCGGCGTCGAGCCCGGCCCTTGGCGACAGAATGCGCGCGAGCCACAAGGCCATCATGGCGCCGAAAGCGAGAATCACGCCGTAGGTTCCTATTGGAAAACCGAAAACTTCAAACAGGATCGGGTGCATTTTTTCCCTTCCCGTCCTCTTTTGAAAAGAGGCCAAGAGCGACAAGCAGAATTATTCCGGTGGAGAGGCATGCGTCGGCGACGTTGAAGGCCGGCCAGCCCCATTTTCCCGAAGGGAGATGGAAGTAAAGAAAGTCCACCACGGCCCCAAGCCTTACCCTGTCGGCGAGGTTGCCGAGCGCGCCTCCGAGTATCGCGCTTATCAGGACAAGCTCCAGCCGCCCCTTTGCCTTAATGAAGAGGTAAGCGAGCAGGCCGAGTCCCAACAGAGGCAGAACGAAGAAGATGGCCATCCTTGGAACCGGAGAGAGTTCCTGAAGGCTGCCCCATAAGCCTCCCGTGTTCAGCCAGTGGACGATGGCGAACCACGAAAAGACGGGCTTGGATTCTCCATTTGGCACCGATGCGACGACCAGCGCCTTCGTCGCCTGATCCAGGATGACGACCGCCGCAGAAATCGCAAGATAAGGCCACCGTCTCATTTTACGGCTCTAGCGCAGCGCGGGCACAAGGGCCCTCCCTCAACGGCCGCCGGTTCCGTCGTAACCACCCAGCAGCGCTGGCACTTTTCTCCCGGAGCCGAAACCACTTCCGCCGCCGTTTCGCCGCCTTCCCCCTTTTGAATTTCGACGGCTGAGACGATAAACAGGTCCGGAAGAATGTCGCGGCATGAATCAAGAAGAGCCCCCGTCTTTTCATCCGAGGTTCTCAGGATCACCTTCGCTTCAAGTGACTTCCCGATCTCGCCTCTCCTTCTGGCCTCCTCCAACGCCTTGTTGACAACGTCGCGAACTTCCCGCAACCTTTCCCATTTTTCCGGCAGGCTGTTGTCATCAAGCCCCGCCGGTTTCGGGAATAGCGCCATGTGGACGGACGGAAAATCGCGCCCTGGAAGTTGTCCCCATGCCTCTTCCATCGTGAAAGGAAGAACGGGGGCGAGAAGGCGCAGAAGCGAATCTGCGCAACGGTAGAGCACCGTCTGCGCCGCCCTTCTTTCGGGCCACGCCGCTTTCGAGCAGTAAAGCCTGTCTTTCAAGATGTCCAGATAGAAAGCCGACAGCGTGACGGCGCAGAATTGGAGGGTCTCGTGGTAAACGACGTGGAAGGCCATCTCGTCGTAGGCTTTTGTCACCTTTTCGATCAGCTTGTCGAGAAGGATGATGATGTAGCGGTCCATCTCGCCCATCTTGTCCAAACTCACGCTGTCGCTCGCCGGGTCAAAGTCGCTAAGGTTGCCGAGGAGGTAGCGCAGCGTGTTTCTTATCTTCAGGTACGCTTCGGAATTTCTTCCGATAAGCTCCCACGAAAAGCGCACGTCGTCGCGGTAATCAACCATGCTGACCCAGAGCCTCAGAATTTCGGCCCCGGTCTTTTTGACCACCTCTTCCGGCGCTATGACGTTGCCCATGGACTTGGACATCGCCTTGCCCTCGCCGTCCAGGACGAACCCGTGGGTGACGACCTGCTTGTAAGGAGGAGAGCCGTCGAGCATGAGGGAGGTCAGGAGCGAAGTGTGGAACCATCCCCGGTGCTGGTCGCTCCCTTCGAGGTAAACTTCCGACGGCCAAGGGTGGTTCTTGTCGTTCAGAACCGCCCTGTGGCTCACCCCCGAATCGAACCAAACGTCGAGGATGTCGGTCTCCTGCGTAAACCGCGTGCCGCCGCATTTCCTGCAAGCGTAACCGTTCGGCAGGAATCGCGAAGCGTCGCCCTCCCACCATATCCCGGCCCCTCGCTCGGCAATCTCCTTGACTACGGCATCGAAGAATCCATTCTCCCTAACCGACTCCTCGCACGAGGCGCACGAGACGATTGTGATCGGAACGCCCCACCTTCTCTGCCTGGAAACGCACCAGTCTGGCCGGTTCTCTATCATGCTGTAGATTCTGTTCCTGCCCCACGGCGGGACCCACTTCGTCGAGTCTATCGCCTCGAGCGCCCTTTTTCTGAGGCCGTCGTGCTCCATTTTCATGAACCACTGCTTCGTGGCCCTGAATATCAGAGGGTTCTTGCAGCGCCAGCAGTGCGGATAGGAGTGGCGCAGCGTTCCGGTATGAAGGAGCGCCCCTTTTTCTCTTAGGAGTTCGATGACTTTCGGGTTGGCGTCGAAAACGTTCTGGCCCGCGAAGCGGTCAACCTCTTTCAGGAAACAGCCCTTGCCGTCAACGGGAGAAAGGATCGGCAGGCCGTATTTCACGCCAGAGATGTAGTCTTCCTGCCCGTGTCCAGGCGCGGTGTGAACGCACCCGGTGCCCGTATCGGGCGTGACGTACGCGGCCAGTATCCCCACCGAATCCCTCTCGATAAAGGGATGGCGGAACTTTATCCCCTCAAGCTGCGCCCCCTTGAATTTGGCGACGGCTTTTCCTTCGAGGCCGGTCTCTTTCAGGAAAGATTCCAACAGGGCTTCGGCGACGATGTAGTGGCCGCTTCCGCATTTGACGGCAACGTAAACAAAGTCTGGATGAAAGGCTATCGCCAGGTTGGCCGGCAAAGTCCAGGGAGTCGTCGTCCAAATCACCGCTTTCGAGTCCGCCGGCAACTCTTCCGGAAGCTTCTTGTCCTGCTTTTCGGCAAGCGGAAAAGCGACGTGGACGGTCGGTGAGGTGTGTTCCTGATACTCCACCTCCGCCTCGGCGAGCGCGGTTTCGCAGTGGATGCACCACTGGACCGACTTCATCCCCTTATAGGCGTAACCCTTTTGGAAGCACTTGATGAAGGAGCCGGCGATGGCCGCCTCGTAGCCGTAATCCATCGTCTTGTAAGGCTCCCGCCACTCGCCGAAGACTCCGAGCCGGATGAACTCCTTCTTCTGGGCCTCGATGAACTTCTCGGCGTAGGCGCGGCATGCTTTTCGGAAGGCGTGAACTTCCATTTCCCTCACCTTCCGCCCCTGCTCCTTCTCTATTTGCAGCTCGATGGGAAGGCCGTGACAATCCCAGCCCGGCCTGTAGGTGACCCTGTAGCCGGACATCGAACGGGACTTGATCACGAAATCCTTCAATATCTTATTGAGGGCATGGCCCAGGTGGATGTGGCCGTTCGCGTAAGGCGGCCCATCGTGAAAAGAAAACAGCGGGGCGTTCTTTCTGGCTTCCTGAATCTTCCCGTAAATCCCCTCCTTTTCCCACTTGGCGAGCATCTCCGGCTCGCGTTGAGTGAGATTGGCCTTCATGGGGAACTCCGTCCGGGGCAGATTCAAGCTCGTCTTCCAGTCAGTAGCCACGCAAACCTCCTTAAACCCTTATTTTACGCCATTTAGCCACGCCGCTCAATAGCCCACAGATCATCTTATATGAGGAACTAAGACGAGAAGCCGCGAAGTGTCTTGTTATCGGAGCAATTGAGTATGAGCAGAGAGTGCCAATGACGGCGAAGCTCCATTACATCGTGACTTACCGCGCCTTGTTGATGACGTGGATTGCTTCGCCGAGGGCGGCGTCAACCGATTCCAGGAGCCCTTCGCTCATCGTAGGGTGCGGGTGAATCGTCTGTGCCAGGTCGTCGAGGAAAGCGCCCATCTCAATGGCGAGCGCCGCCTCGGAGATCATCTCGCTCGCTTCGGCCCCGACGATGTGGACGCCTAGGATGCGCTTCGTCTTGGCATCGGCGACGGTCTTGACAAACCCCTCCGCGGCGTTAAGCGTCATGGCGCGCCCGGAGGCTTTGAAGGGGAATGTGCCCGTGACGACCTCGTAGCCTTGCTGTTTTGCCTCGGCCTCCGAAAGTCCCGCCCACGCTATCTCCGGGTCGGTGTAGATGACGGCGGGAATGACAACGTTGTCGAAGGCCGACGGCCTTTTCGCGATCACCTCGGCGGCAACTTTTGCTTCCCTGTAAGCCTTGTGCGCAAGGAGCGGCCCGCCCACGACGTCGCCCACCGCGAAGATGCCGGGCGCGCTGGTTTCCATTCGCGAGTCCACTTTGATGAAGCCCTTGGCGTCGGCCTGCACTCCGGCTTCCTTTAGGCCCAGTTCCCGCGTGGCGGGGAGGCGTCCAATCGAAATGAGGACCTTGTCCGCTTCGAGAACCGACTCCTTCCCCTCGTTGTCCTCGATTGTGACTCTGGTTGTCGGGCCCCGCTCGATCTTCGTCGCCTTCGAACCGAGGTGGAGCTTGACGCCGAGGCTCTTTATTCTCCTCGTGAGCGCCTCGCCGACCTCGGGGTCGTGCTGGGAGAGGAGCTTCGGGAAAAACTCGATGAGATCAACGTCGGAACCGAGCTTCGCGTAAACCGTTCCGAGTTCGAGGCCTATGTAGCCTCCGCCTATGACCACTAGGCGCTTCGGCACTTCGTTCAGGGAGAGGGCTTCCCGCGCCCCGATCACGTGCTGGCCGTCGGGCTCCATGCCCGGGGGGAAGAAGGGCAGCGACCCAGTCGCGATGACAGCCTGCTCGAACTCTATCAACTGCGCGCCGGATTCCCCCTGAACCTCCAGTTTTCTATTGGAGAGGAACTTCGCCTTTCCGTGGATGACCTCGGCGCCGTTGCTGGCCGCCAGCATCTTGACGCCGCCGGTCAATTTCTTGACGATGGCATCTTTCCATGCTGCGAGCTTTTCCATGTCAACGCTTTCGACTTTAATCGAGAGGCCCATCGTTCCGGCGTTTTTCGCGTTCTCTATCAAATCCGCGGCGTGGATCAGCGCCTTGCTGGGTATGCACCCCTCGTTCAGGCAGACGCCGCCGAGAGATGGGGAGCTTTCGACAAGGATCACGTCCTTCTTGAGCTGCGCCAGGCGGATTGCGGCCAGGTACCCGCCGGGGCCGGCGCCGACCACTACGACCTGACATCCCTTCGCAACCGATCCTACGACCATCAGCTTCCCCCTCCTATATCTTTGCCATGAGCAGGAACGGGTTTTCCACGAGGCGTACGAGATCGGCCATGAAGCGCGCCGCCTCGGCGCCGTCAACGAACCTGTGGTCGAAAGAGACCGAAAGGTACATTATCTTGCGAATGGCTATCTGGCCGCCAACGACCGCCGGGCGCTCCTTGATCGTATGAAGGCCGAGTATCGCCATCTCCGGCTGGTGGATGATTGGGGTGGCGAAGAGGCCGCCTATCGGGCCGATGTTGGTTATCGTGAACGACGCGCCGCGGATCTCCTCGAGGCCCAGCTTTCTCTCTCTCGCGCGCGCCGCCAGGTCCGAGACCTCGCGTGCAATCTCCGTCATCTCTTTCCGGTCCGCGTTCTTTACGACGGGGACGACCAGCCCCTCCGGCGTGTCCACCGCGATGCCGATGTTGTAAAACTTCTTGATTATGAGCTGCTCGTTTTTCTCGTCATAGCTGGAGTTGAGCAGAGGGTGGGACTTCAAGGCCGCGATCGCCGCCTTGACAAAATATGGAAGGATGGAGAACTTGACGCCATCAGCTTCGATGGCCGGTTTGGCCTTGGAGTAAAGCTCCATCAATTCGGTGACGTCGGCCTCGTCAACGTGGGTCACGTGGGCCGCCGTTCGCTTCGAAAGGGCCATCGCCTCGGCTATCACTTTTCTCAAGTGGCTGACGCTGACGCGATCCACCTCGCCGTCGCCCGTGATTATCGGCGCGGGGGCCGCCGTTGAAAGCGGCGGCGCGGAAATGGGCGCGGGCTTTGCGCTAACGCCGCCTCGCGCTGAGCGCTCGACGTCGTCGTCGGTGATTCTGCCATGGTGGCCGGTGGGGGCGACCGCCGATAGGTCCACGCCTAACTTTCTTGCCAGCGCTCGCGTGTGGGGCGTCGCGAGCGGGCGCGCGGCGGGAGCCGATGGCTTGGGCTCAGTGGAGGTCACGGCCTCCCTCTGATTTGCAGGAGACACGGCTTGCGGCGCCTTTGCATTTGAAGCGGATGGTTTCTCGCCCTTCTCGCCGAAAGCTGCTATCACGTCGCCGACGTGTATGGTATCTCCGGCCTTGAAGAAAAGCTTCAGAACGACGCCGGCGACCGGAGACGGCAGGTCAACGACCGCCTTGTCCGTCTCCACTTTAACGAACGGCTCGTCAACGGCAACGGCGTCGCCCTCCTTGACCAGCCACTCGACTATCCGCCCTTCGTGAATCCCTTCACCGACATCGGGAAACTTGAAATCAAAGGCCATCTGCTCCCCCTAAAAGCCGAGCGTCTTCTGGACCGCTTCCATGACGCGCTCCTTCGTTGGAAGGTAGTGCTCCTCGAGGCGCGGGAACGGAAAGACGGCGTCGAAGCCGCATACCCTCTCGACCGGGGCAAGGAGCGAGAGCATCGCCCTCTCTTGAACCAGCGCCGCGATCTCGGCGCCGACCCCAACATTCCTTGGCGCTTCGTGAACGACCACCACGCGGCCAATCTTCTCGGCCGAGCGCAGAACCGCGTTGATGTCGAGCGGGTTTATCGTGCGGAGGTCAATCACCTCGGCCGAGACCCCTTGCCGCTCCAGCATCTCCTGCGCCTCCATGGCCACCTTGATCATGGCTCCGTAGGCGACGATGGTCACGTCCCTTCCTTCGCAGACGATCTTCGCTTCTCCAATGGGGAGGGCGTAAGGCTCCACGGAGACCTCCTCCCTGAAAGCCCTGTAAATACGCTTTGGCTCCATGAAGATTACCGGGTCCTCGTCTCTGATGGCCGATGCGATAAGCCCTTTTGCGTCGGCGGGAGTCGAGGGGATGACCACCTTGAGCCCCGGCGTGTGGGCGAAGAGCGCCTCGTAGCTTTCGGAATGGTGCTCGGGGGGATGGATGCCGCCGCCGTACGGCATTCTTACGACGATTGGAAGTGGGTACTTGCCGCGGCTCCTGTTCCTGTACCTGGCCACGTGAGCGAAAAGCTGGTTCAGCGCCGGGTAGACGAATCCGGTGAACTGAATCTCGCATACGGGGCGGAAGCCCGCGACGGCCAAGCCGACGGCGGCGCCGACGATCGCGCTTTCCGCGAGGGGGGTGTCCATCACTCGGTTAGGGCCGAATTTCTCCAATAGCCCTTCCGTCACCCTGAAGACGCCGCCGTCCGCTCCGACGTCCTCGCCCATCACGATGACGCTGGGGTCGCGTTCCATCTCCTGTGCAAGCCCGCGGTTCACGGCCTGCGCCAGCGTAAGCTTCTCGGTCTTTTCGGCAGCCGCCGTCTGTTTGGCCACCATCAGCGACTCTCCTTTGCGAGCACAGCGCGTTGCTCCTCCAAATACCAAGGCCGCTCTTTGTACATGAAGTCAACGATGTCGGTGGTCGGAGCCGGAGGCTGGGCCTCGAAGGCTTTCACCTCGGCTTCAACCTCGGCGGAAACCTCTTCGAGCAGGGCCCGCTCCTTCCCGTCATCCCATAGCTTGCTGGAAACAAGAAATGCGCGCATCCTGTCAATGGGATCGCGTTCTTTCCAGTAGGCAAGCTCGTCGGCGAGCCGGTAGCGCGTAGCGTCGTCCGCCGTGGTGTGGTTTTCCATCCGGTAGGTAAGACATTCGAGGAGGTACGGGCCATCACCGGACCTGACGTGCTCAAGGGCCTTCTTGGCGGCGACATATACTGCCAGGACGTCGTTTCCGTCAACCTGCATTCCCGGAATGCCGTAGCCGTGGGCGCGCTGCGCTATGGTTTTCGCAGCCGTCTGTTTGTGGAAAGGAACCGAGATCGCCCACTGGTTGTTCTGAATGAAGAAGAGAGTTCTCGATTTGAAGACGCCCCCGAAGTTCAGCGCCTCGTGAAAGTCGCCTTCAGACGAGGCGCCGTCGCCAGCGAAGCCGACGGCCACCGCCCTATTTTCGCCGCGCAGCTTCAGGCCGAGGCCGAGCCCAGCCGCGTGAAGAAGCTGGCTGGCCACGGGGATGGAGACGGGAAGGCAGTTCACCCCTTCCGGAAAATGGTGCCCCCTCTCGTCTCCGCGCCAGATCGCGTACACTTGGCGCATCGGTATGCCCCGCGAAATCATGACGCCGTGCTCCCTGAAAGAGGGAGCGAGCCAATCCTCCTTCAGCAGGTTGACGGCCAGCCCGGCCTGGCACGCCTCCTGGCCGCGGATGGAGCCCCAGGTCCCCATCCGTCCCTGGCGCTGGAGGGCGAGCGCCTTTTCGTCGAAGCGGCGCATTCTTGCCATAAGCTTGTAAAGGCCGGTCATCTCCTCGCTTGAAAGCTTTGGAAGCAGCGCCTCGTCGGCCTTTCCATCCTTGTCGAGGATTTCCAGCCTCTCCGTCCTTGCCTCGTGAATTATCGTAACCGGCATTGTTTCTCCTTTGCTCGATTCCGGGGGGGGGTGGCGCCCCCCATGATTTTAATAACACTGGAAACGTGGCAAGATTCCCGCGAGGTCCGGACTGTTAAGGAAGCAAAGCCCAGCGGCGCGTGGAATACCTGGCCAGGTACTCCGCAGAAACGGTTTTGGGGGGCTCCGCCTTGACAAGGGGGAACCCGGCGCCTTCGGCGAGGCGGCGCGCGATGTCGTTTTCTGCCGAGGCGGAACATTCGGGCGGCAAAGGAGCCATTGCATTGATTATGCGCTCCTCTTCGACTCCGAAGGCGGCGGCTTGAAGCTTGGCGTCAAGCCCCAACAGCAGCGTGCCGTGCACTAGCACCGACCGGTTTCTTCGGGCCTGGGCGCAGCCAAGGACCTTCCTGCCTCCCGTCAGCAAGCTTTCTGTAAGCTGATCCTCGAAACAGATCGGCGACCTTTCGCGAGGACCGCCTCCGTGGCCATGGCCTCTTTCAATGGTGAGCCCCTTGCCTGACAAAGCGGCCCGGATTGATTCCGTGAAGCCGTCGTAGAGCGAGCTTATGGTGGCTGCCCAAGGGTGGCTTGAAGGAAGGGCCAGCGAAATCGAGATGGCCTGATGGTGAAGGACGCCGGTCCCCCCCGTGATGCGCCTGAGCACGGGGATGGCCAGGCGCTGGCAGGCTGGAAGACTGACCGACTCCGCTGCCTGGCCGTAACCGATGACCATAACGGGGCGTTCCCATGAGCTGCAAACTAGGACAGGGCTGCCCTGGGCCGCCGTCGCGAGCTGCTCCTCCTCGAAAGCAAGGGCGACTTTCGCTTCTAACGTCCAGCCGGAATAATAGAGGAGGCCATCTTCCATTGGTCAGACGATACCTCTAATTTCGATGATTCGCAAGGCAATATTGGACCTCCAATTCCATTCGGCCGGGGTGTTGCATTTGCTTGTGCCTCCTTACCACCTGCCATCGTCTTTGCTTTGGCCTTGCCTTAATTGCGAAGGCGTGCTAGTTTCGGCGCTGGGAGATTTAGGAGGGACCATGGCCGCGAAAAATGATGGTTCTGGTTGGAAAGTGACACTGGGCGTGAGCGCCGGCATCTCCATCTACAAAGCTTGCGACCTGGTTCGCAGGTTGAAGGAGCGTGGCGCGGAGGTTCGC
>DAHXMK010000031.1 GCA_027365515.1 Candidatus Aminicenantota bacterium | reverse complement strand
CGACCGATATCACGCCCTCCTTGCCGACCTTGTCCATCGCCTCGGCGATCAGGGCGCCGACGGTTTCGTCGTTGTTGGCCGAAACGGTCCCGACCTGCTCGACGGCCTTGCCTTCGACCGGCTTCGAGCTCTTCTTGATCTCGGCGACGACGGTCTCTACCGCCTTGTCAATGCCCTTCTTGAGCTCCATGACGTTAACGCCGGTGCCAACGGCTTTAAGGCCTTCCTGCAACATAGCCTGGGCGAGAACGGTAGCCGTGGTGGTGCCGTCGCCGGCGACGTCGGAAGTCTTGGAAGCGACCTCCTTCACCATCTGGGCGCCGATGTTCTCCTGCTTGTCTTTAAGCTCGATCTCCTTGGCGACGGTGACGCCGTCCTTGGTGACGAGCGGGGCGCCGAACTTTTTCTCTATGATCACGTTGCGACCCTTGGGGCCCAAGGTCGCCTTGACGGCGTTGGCGAGCTTGTTCACGCCGGACAGGAGGGCCTGGCGCGACGCGGATGAGTAGACGATTTCTTTTGCCATTCTAGACTCTCCTCTTATTCAACGATGCCGAGGATCTCGTCCTCGCGCACCACCACGTGCTCAACGTCGTTGATCTTCACTTCGGTGCCGGAGTACTTTCCGACCAGCACTTTCTGGCCGGCCTTCACCGACATGGGGATCAGCTTTCCGTTGTCATCATGACGGCCCGGGCCAACCGAGACCACTTCGCCTTCGAGGGGCTTTTCCTTGGCCGTGATAGAGTGGAAGGGAGCGCCGCGGACGGCCACGCCTGGACAAGCGGCGGTCGCTTACGAGGGCGAACGCCTCGTAGGCGGAGGATGGATAACAAAAAGGTGACCAGATGGCAGCCAACCTGACCCTCTTATTCTACGTGGCCAGCATGGCCTTCGGGCTCCTCTACGGCGGATTCAGGAAGCGGGCGCTCTTTCTTCTCTGCTCCTTCTCGATGGCGGCCGGGTTCGCGGCGCAGACGATTGACCTCGCGAGCAGGTGGAGTGCGCGTTTGATCATCCCCGCCACCAACCTCAACGAAATCTGCGAGGCGACGTCGTGGGGGCTCGTGGCGATATTCCTGTTCGCTGGTTTCCTCCTGAAGAACCGCGTCTTCGTCTTCTTTCTTACGCCGCTCGTCGTATTCTTCCAGATGGCCGCGAGGATAATTCCCGTCGTTTCCAAGGAGCCCAAGCCGTTCTACTTCACGCCGTGGTTCTCCATTCACATCTCGCTCCTGATAATCGGCATCGGCTTCTTCCTGTACTCGTTCATCTACTCCTCTATATTCATCATGCAGGACCACAGCCTGCGCCACCACCGGCAGCCGATAGCATTGAAGCTGCCGTCGCTCGAGGAGTCGGTCAGGTGGGCTACGCGGTTTCTCATCGCCGGCTACGTTCTTTACACGGCGGGCCTGCTCTCGTCGGCCGTGTACGGGATCGTTCACGGGGCCGAGGACAAGTGGCACCCGGGCCTGCTGGAAGCGGCCAGCCTCGCGGTCTGGCTCATTCTGGGCTTTGCGATTTACGGCTGGGCGACGGCCAAGCTCAACCCTCGCACGCGCTCGTGGCTGAGAATTGCCGGAGCGGCTTCGACGCTTTTCATTATCCTGGGGATACTGTGGCACTGAACGAGATCGCCCTTATCGGCCTGAATCACAAGGTCGCCCCGGTGGAGGTGAGGGAGCGCCTCGCCTTCCAGGACGAGGAGGCGCTCTCCTTCTTGAAGGGGCTCAAGGAGGAAGGCGCCGTCAAGGGCGGAGTGCTGCTTTCCACCTGCAACCGCGTGGAGTTTTACGCCGACTTGGGACAAGGCGGGAGCGCGGAATCGCTCGTCGGCACTATGGTCAAAGCCAGGGGGCTCGCCGAGAGCAGCCGTTCCCTTTTCTACGCGAAGCAGGGAAGGAACCTGATCAGCCACCTCTTCGGCGTAGCGGCCGGGCTCGATTCGATGGTCCTGGGAGAGCCGCAGATACTGGGACAGGTCAAAGACTCCTACTTTCTAGCCAGGGACGGTGGCGCCCTTACGACCCAGTTGAACCTCCTATTCCAAAAAGCGTTTCACGTCGCGAAAAAAGTGAGGACGGAGACGGGAATCGGAGAGCGCCCGGTCACCATCTCGTACGCGGCCTTCAATCTGGCGCGCTCGATTTTCGAGGACCTCGCCACTAAGAGAATCCTGATCCTCGGCGCCGGCGAGATGAGCAGGATACTCGCCACCCACTTTTTCGAGAGCGGGATCCGCCAGGTGAAGGTGGCGAACAGGACCCGCGAGCGCGCGCTTGCCTTCGCGAAAACATTCGACGCGGAGGTGGTTCCGTGGGAAACCTTTCCCAGGGCGATGGTTCAGAGCGACATCGTGATCTCCTCGACCGGCGCGCCCAGTTGCATCATCCACGAAGCGATGATGAAGACGGTGATGCAGTTGAGGCGCAACGCCTCGATCCTCATCATTGACATAGCCGTGCCCAGGGACGTCGAGGCTTCCGTCGGCAAGCTCGACGGCGCCTACCTGTACAACGTGGACGACCTTCAGGAGGTCGCCGACGAGGGGCTCGAGCAGAGGAAAAGGAAGGCCGAGGAAGCGGAGGAGTTGATCGCCTCCGAAGTCGAAGTATACGAACGGTACCTTGAACACCAGGAGCTCTCTGGCATAATAGAGGGTGTCGTGGCCTGGGCGAACGAGATCCAGGAGACGGAGACCGGCGAGGCCCTCAGAAGGATGGGGGAGCTGACGCCGAAGCAGCAGGACGTCCTTCGGAAAGCGATCCACCGGGTGGCTCACAAGATTCTTCACAACCCGATAACGCAGGTGAAGCGGCTCGTCGTCGAGGAGGACGTTTCGCAGGCGTCGGACATTTTTCGTGACCTCTTCCGCCCGCGCGAGGGACAGCAGGAAGACGAAGGAGACGGCCAGTGAGCGCGCACCGTTGGCGCATCGGCACGCGCGGGAGCGCCCTCGCCTTGTGGCAGGCCCACTTCGTTCAACGACGGCTGGCTGAAGCCGACCCATCTTGCGTGGCCGAAGTCGAGATAATAAAAACCAGCGGGGACTTGATCCAGGACAGGGCGCTCTTGGAGGTGGGAGGCAAAGGGCTCTTCGTCAAGGAAATCCAGACCGCGCTCCTGGAAGGCGCCGTTGACCTGGCCGTCCACAGCTTGAAGGATTATCCCGCGGAGAACCCGCAAGGGCTTCTGCTCGCCTGCGTTCCCGAGCGGCAGGACAGGCGGGACGCGCTGGTTATGCCCAGGGGCAAGTCCGCCAACGAGCTGCCAGCGGACGCGGTGGTGGCCACCGGCAGCCTTCGGCGCCACCACCAAGCCAAGCTTCTATTCCCGCGCTGGAAGATCGCCGGCCTGAGAGGCAACGTTGACACGCGGCTTAAGAAACTGGACGCCGGCCAGTGCAACGCGATCCTCCTCGCCTCCGCCGGGCTGAGGCGCCTTGGCTACGAGTCGCGAATAGCCCGCCTGTTCGAGCCGCAGGAGATGGTCCCGGCCGTCGGCCAGGGAGCCATAGCGATTGAATGCCGCTCGAACGATAAGGAGGCGAAGGCGTTCCTGGGAAGAATAGAAGCCAAGGTCGCGCGCCGCGAGACGGGGGCGGAGCGCCATTTCCTTAGAGAGCTGGGCGGCAACTGCACGACTCCTTTGGGCATAACCGCGGTGATCGAGGGTGAGCGGGCTGAGCTTTACGCTTTCCTTGCATCCATCAAGGGCGAGCGGCACATGAAGGACCACATCGCCGGGCCGGCGGTAAAAGCGGAAGAACTTGCCTCGACGCTTCTCAAGAGATTTTGGGAGCAAGGGGCGGCGGAGCTCCTGGAGAAAGAATGAACGCGGAATCACCACTGGGCGGGCTTCGCATCCTGCTTACAAGAGAGAAGGAACAGAACGAGCCGCTGGCGAAGCTCCTGCGCGGAGCAGGCGCCGTCCCGATACTTCTGCCCACCATCGAGACGGAAGCTCTGGAGCCGGAGAACGGCCCCAAGATAGCCCGCGAGTGGAACCGGTTCAAGTGGATCGCTTTCACGAGCAAGAACGGCGTCCGTTTTTTCAAGGCCTGGCTCGACGTGTCGAGGCTTCCGCTGCCGCCTCATATCAAGATAGCGGCGGTCGGGCCTTCGACCGCTGACGCGTGCGAGGCGGCGGGCTTTCCCGTCGAAGTGATCCCGGAAACGTCAACGGGAGCGGCGCTCGGCGAGTTGCTGGCGGCTAAGGAGGAGGCCGCGCCGATCCTCCTGCCCTGCGGAGTATCCGGCCGGCGCGAGCTTTTCAACGCCCTCGAAGCCGCCGGCTGGGACGTGGTTTCGATGGAGATATACGTCACTCGGCGCGCGGCGCTCGACCCTAACGGCATGGCGGAACTCGAACGCGGCCTCGACGCGGTCGTCTTCGCCTCCCCGTCGGCCGCCGCCTCGCTGGTTGAGAGGCTTCCGCTCAGGGCCATGAAATCCATGAAACAGGCCCGCCTCGTGCCGATTGGGACAACGACCGCGAGCGCCTTGAGGGCCATGGGACTTGTTCCGGCGACGATGCCGTCATCCACTGCGCCGAAAGAGATCTTCAGGACCCTGGAGACCATTTTCGGCGCCGAAGGGTGAAATCTCCTTGCCGCAAGCGCGGTTTTAAGGTAAGGTTAGTCATTCTTG
>DAHXMK010000014.1 GCA_027365515.1 Candidatus Aminicenantota bacterium | reverse complement strand
GCTGAACGATTCCTTCATCATCCTGGACGAGGCCCAGAACACGACGGTTGACCAGATGAAGATGTTTCTGACGCGGCTCGGCTTCAATTCAAAAGCCGTCATAACGGGCGACGTCACGCAGATAGACATTGACCCGGCCAGGCGTTCCGGGCTCGTGGACGCCGCTAATATATTGAAGAACATAGAGGGGATAGCTTTTCACCATTTCACTGAGAGGGACGTGGTCCGCCACCCGCTGGTCCAGGAGATCATAAGGGCCTATGACGGGACGGCGCCTTGAGGGGGAGGCCGTGAAGAATTGCTCGGGTGGTGCTGCCAATGGCTGAGCCTCTGGAAGACCCGAAAGGCGCCAAGGCCCTTTCCGAGAGAAAGGCCTTCCGCGGCGTTCGCCGGATGAGCCGAGGCCAGAAAGCCGCCAATTTCCTCAGGGAAAATTCGTGGCTGTGGGCGGCGCTCTTTCTGTGTGTGACCGTTTTCATCTTCGCCCGCCATTTCAGGCTTCAGCCTCCGCCTCCCATGCCGCTTGGCTCTCCGGCGCCACGCGACATAAGAGCGCCCTTCGATCTTCAGATCCAGGACGAGGTGGCGACCAGGCAGAAGAGGGACGAGGCGAGGGCGCGCGTGGCTCCTTTGTACGACTGGGATTCCGCTCAGGGCGATTCTTTGGTCCGCAAGATAAGCGCGGCTTTCGCCTCCGCGCGGAACGTGCTGTCCGATTACAGGCGGTACGTTGCAGATTCCCAGCGGACGGCCGATGAGAAGAGGGACGCGGAGGAGAAGGTGGTGGACGCCCTCTCCGACATCATGGGCGGCGGCCTGTCGAGGTTCGCCATTCGCCAATTCCAGGGCGAGGGCTTTTCCTCGCGCGCCGAGCAGCTCGTGGAAGCCCTCGTCGCCCAGGTCGAGGTGCGCAAGATAGTGGCCGACCAGCAGCTTCTCGACAAGTCTCCGGCCATAAGGATCAGGGACATCAGAAAAGCCGGGGCGGAGTGGGAGCAGAAGAACCCCGGCTCCAACGAGATCATTTCGCTCGCCACGGCGAGAAGGCTTCCCGGCGTGCTCATGGAGAGCGCGGTCGGGCTTTCCCAGGGTGTGCGGGGGGCGATAGAGGAATACGCCAGGAGCCTCATACAGCCCAACCTGACTTTCAACTCGGAGGAGACCGCGAGGCGCCAGGACGCGGCGGCGGCGCAAGTCGAGCCGCTAGTCGTCTTCGTCAAGAAAGGCCAGACGATCCTTCGAGCGGGGGAGAAGGTTGACGACAGCGCCAAGCAGAAGATAGACGCCTTCCAGAGCGCCAGCCAGGCCTACGTCAACATGCCGCTCCTTTTGTCGCTCTCGCTCTTCGTGCTTTTGTTGACCGCCTTCCTCTTCATGTACCTGAAGACCTACAGGAAGCTGCACAACCCCAAGCTGAACCTTTTCGTCCTCGTATTGCAGATCATGACCATCTTCCTATTAGTCTCGCAAGGGCTGCTGATCGCCCTGCGCGCCTTGGCGGAGACGGCGAAGCAGCCGCTTCTTTCGAGGCCCGAGCTTCTCTATTTCGTGATACCGGTGGCCGCCGGAGCGATGCTGGTGACTTTTCTCGTGGACAAGCACATAGCCATCGTCTACTCCGTCGTCTTTTCCCTTCTCTTCGGCGTGTTGCTCGATTTCAACTACCCGATGATGCTCTATTCCATGCTCTCCTGCTTCACGGGCGTCTATGCCGGCTACAACCTGGCGCAGAAGGCGGCGCAGTGGAAGGCCGGCCTTCTGCTGGGAGGCGTGAACGCCTTTCTTGCTGTGGCCGTGCTGTCCAACGACACGGCGTGGGACTACCCTCAGCGGCTCTTGCTCCCTGCGGGGCTAGCCTTTGTCTCCGGCATTCCCCTCACGACGATGCTGGTTTCGCCGCTCGTTCCCGTCTTCGAGAATGCATACGGGATATTGACGGAAGTGAGGCTGTTGGAGCTTTCCAACATGAACCACCCGCTCCTGCGCCGCCTCGCCCTTGATGCGCCTGGAACCTACAACCATTCGGTAATGATGGCGACTCTTTCCGAGGCAGCCGCGAACGCGATAGGCGCCAACGGCCTTTTCTGCAGGGTCGCCTGCTATTATCACGACATCGGCAAGATTCTCAACCCGGTCTATTTCGTCGAGAACCAGGTCCCCGGCCAGAACCCGCACGACAGGCTCTCTCCGAGGATTTCGGCCCTGATAATCGCCGCCCACGTCAAGGAGGGGGTCGCCATGGCGAGGCAGTACGGCCTGCCGCAGGCGGTCCTGGACGTGATTCCACAGCACCACGGCACCAGGAAGATCGCCTATTTCTACGATAAGGCGCTTACCCTTCACGATCCGGAGAAAGGCACCATCGGGGAGAGCGATTACCAGTATCCGGGGCCCAGGCCTCAGACCAGGGAAGCGGCGATAATCATGCTGGCGGACGGCGTCGAGGCGGGCTCGCGGGTCCTTAGGGAGCCTTCGCACCAGAGGTTGATGGGCCTCATTGAAGAGATTACGAACCGAGTAGTGGGGGAGGGGCAGCTCGACGACTGCAACCTGACTTTCAGGGATTTGGCCAAGGTGCAGGATGGGTTCCTCCAGATATTGGTCGGCGTCTTCAGCCGCCGAATATCATACCCGGGTTACCGTTTCGACAAGGAGGAAGAGGGTGCGCAAAGCCAAGCCCAGAAGTAAAAAGCGGGGCGGCGGTCTTGCTTCAGGCTCATTCGGCGCCAGGGAAGTGGCCTTCCTGGTCAAGACCAAGACGCCGGCGGTCAAAGCCGGGCCGCTCATCGGTTTCACGCTCGACTTGATGGACGAAATGGAGATTGAAGGCTCGGTTGCCGTCGAGTTGTGCTCCGTGGACAGGATTGCCGGGCTTAATGAAAAATTCCGCCACAAGCAAGGGCCGACCGACGTCCTGGCATTCGAGTGCGGCGAAAGCGATGAATCCGGCCTCAGGCACCTCGGCGACCTGGTCATTTGTCCGCGCGTTGCCCAATCGAACGGAAAGCGCCTCGGCCATTCGCTCGACCAGGAGCTCAGAAGGCTCCTTCTTCACGGGCTGTTGCACCTTTGCGGCTATGACCACGAAACCGACAAGGGGCGGATGTCGAGAAAAGAGCGCGCCCTCTGCAGGAAACTGGGCCTGCCGGAATGATCGCGGCCTTCGTCGCGGCGGCGGCCGCGATAGCATTGTGGCTGCTTATCGTCGCCAGATCGGCTCTGAATAACCTTTCCACTTTGGCGCTCTCCAAAATGGCCGAGGGAGAGGACCGTCTTTCAAGGATCATTCACGAATTCACCGAGCGGCAGCCTTCTTTTCTGGTCTCCCTGCAAGCTGGAACGATAGCGGCCGCCGCGGCCCTCGTGGTCAGTTGTGAGCGCCTTCCGTTCTTGGACGCCGTGAGCGGATTGACCCTGGGGCTCATCGCTTCCATCGTAATCGTGGCGCTCGGCCAGATCATGGCGGCGGCCAGCCCAGCCTACGCGCTTCTTATCGGGCTTCCTTTCCTGAGGGTATGCTGCTGGCTCCTCGCGCCATTGAGCTTTCCGCTGGGGGCTCTGCTCGCAAGGCTTCTCGCGCGTTACCACGGCAGACAGCCGGCCGGCGGGGAGGGCGACAAGGAGGGCGAAATCGCCGCGCTGATAGACGTGGGCCAGAGGGAGGGCATACTCGAAGGCGACGATTCCGAGCTTGTGCAGAACGTGCTCGAATTCGGCGACACGGTCGTCCGCGAGGTGATGACAGCCAGGACCGACATGGTCTGCGCCCCCGAGGAAATCACAACCGGCGAAGCGGTGGCGCTCCTTGCGCGGGCACGCCACACGCGCCTTCCGCTGTATAAAGGCCAGGTTGACAACGTCACCAGCATCGTCACCGCCAAAGACCTGCTGGTGCCGGTTACTGGTGGCGAAAAGGATGCCCCAGCCAAACGCTTTTCACAGCCCCCGCTCTTCGTGCCCGAGAACAAGCCGATTTCAAAGCTTCTGCGGGAGTTGCAGCAGCAGAAGAGTCAGATCGCGCTCGTTGTTGACGAGTACGGCGGCATAAGCGGGCTCTGCACTACAGAGGATATCGTCGGCGAAATTCAAGAGAGCTCGGAGGCCGACGAGTCGCCCTTCACGCTGACGGGGCCGGACGTCGTGGAAGCGCTCGGAAGGGCGCCGGTAAACGACGTTGCCGAGGCGCTCGGCGCCGAAATCAAAGAGGGAAGCTACGATTCCGTGGCCGGCTGGGTCATAACGGCGCTCGGCTCGATTCCCAAGAGCGGCGAGCGGCTGAAGATTGACGGGCTCGAAGTGGAAGTGCTGTCGGCGGACAGGAAAAGGGTCCATCGCGTCAGGGTGGCACGCCCGCCGCTTGGCGACGCGGAGCCCCAACAGCCTTGAAAGTTTAGGCAAACTCTGGTAATATACTGCATTTGCGAGTGGTTCTTCATTTTTGCCACCCGAGGAGCGACAGATGGCTGCGGAATTGATGGAAATCGAAGTCGAGAAGCGCGAGACGTTCGGGAAGAAGGCCAGGAAGGAATCGGTATCAAAAGGCATGATTCCTGGCGTGGTTTACGGCGAAGGCAAAGAGCCCGTTCCGATAACCGTGGATTCGCGGCGAATCATCCAGATTCTCAGGTCCGAAAAAGGGATGAACTCGCTGCTCCTGTTCTCGCTCAAAGGGACGAAGTCGAAGCGCCACGTCATGATCAAGGATTTTCAGATAGACCCGATCAGCAACACGCTGATTCACGCCGACTTCAAGCGCATTGACGTTGACAAGAAGGTCAAGGTCAAGGTTCCGGTGGTTTGCGAGGGCATGGCCTTCGGCGTGAAAAACCAGGGCGGCGTAGTTGACATCATCCTTCGCGAGGTCGAGGTGGAATGCCTTCCCACGGAGGTTCCCGACAAGATCCACGTTGACCTGACCCCGCTCAAGATCGGCGACAGCATCAAGCTCGGCGAGCTCAAGGTGGCCGCAACCATCCACCTGCTCGCGGAAGACAAGAGCCAGCCGGTCGTCATCGTCGCGGCGCCGAAGGTCGAGGCCGAGCCTGCTCCAGCCACGGAAGAGGCTGCAAGCATCGAACCCGAAGTCATCGGCAAGGGAAAGAAGCCGGAAGAGGGCGAAGAGGGCGAGGCGGAAGAAGCCGGGGCCGACAAGAAAGAAAAGTCCAAGGAAAAGGCCGAAAAGAAAAAGTAGCCTTGCGCCGGAGGCGCCATGGAGGCCGAGTACCTTTTCGTTGGGCTGGGCAATCCCGGCGGCGAGTACGAGGGAAGCCCCCACAACGCTGGATTCGAGACGGCAAAAAAATTGCGGGCCCTGTGCAGGGGCCCGCGTTTTTCTGTCAAGGGGAACGCCCTCGTTTCATCCTGCAAGTGGCGCGGCATCCAGTTCGTCGTCACGATGCCGGTCACTTTCATGAACAGGTCTGGCGAGGCGGTTTCCCCGCTCATGCGAAAGCTCGGCCTGCCGGTTGACAGGCTGATCGTCTGCTACGACGACCTAGACCTCCCCTTCGGAGCGGTGCGCCTCAGGCCTCACGGCGGGGCCGGTGGGCACCACGGCATGGAATCCATCCTCGAACAGATCGGTTCGAGCCAATTCCCGAGGATCAGAATCGGCGTCAAGGACGAGAGAGTCGCCAAGGCCGGCGTCGTTGACTATCTTCTGGAGCCGCTGGGGAGTGAAGAGATCAAGCTGCTTGACGAGGCGGCGCTCAAGGCGGCGAAGGCGGCACTGGACGCAATCGCCTTAGGGTGGCACAAGGCCATGTCCATCCATAACGCGAAAAATATGGCAATTGAGGATAAAATCCTGTAGAATCTACTTTTCAAGGGGGAGTGGCCGAGGGAATGGAACGTTTTGAGGCACTTCGAGACGAATGGTTGAAGGCACTTGACGAGGCGGGGACCGAATCGGAGGTCCTCGAACTGAAGGGGCGCTACGTCGGCAAAAAGCGGGGCAAGATTCCGGAGCTGCTCCAGGATTTGAAGGACGCTCCGCCGGAAGAGCGTCCCGCTCTGGGCCAAGCGGTCAACAAGCTCAAGAACGAAGTCGAAGCTGCCATAGAGGGCGCCCTCAAGCGCGTCAGGTCGGCGCGCACGAGGCTCGAACCCGTTGACGTTACGCTTCCCGGGCTTTCGCCGAACCTAGGCCACCTTCATCCGATCACGAGAGTGCGCAGGGAGATCGAGGAGATATTCATCTCAATGGGTTACGCCGTGGCCACCGGCCCGGAGATAGAAGACCCTTACCACAACTTCGAGGCGCTCAACACGCCGGCGGATCATCCTTCGAGGGACATCCAGGATACCTTCTACCTCAAGAACGGCGGGCTTCTGAGAACCCAGACCTCGCCGGTCCAGATAAGGACGATGGAGTCAAGGAAGCCGCCGATCAAGATCATCGCGCCCGGGCGCGTCTTCCGCAGGGACGACGATGTCAGTCATTCGCCGATGTTCTTCCAGGTCGAGGGGCTCGTCGTTGACCGAGGAATCACGATGAGCGACCTCAAGGGGACGCTCCTCCATTTCTACCGCACGCTGTTTCAGAAGGACGTGACGATCAGGTTCCGCCCGTCGTACTTCCCATTTACGGAGCCGTCGGCCGAAACCGACCTCTCGTGCGTCATCTGTTCAGGCACGGGATGTCCGGTCTGCAAGCGCACCGGCTGGCTGGAGGTGGGCGGCTGCGGGATGGTTGATCCGGCCGTCTTCGGCTTCGTGGGCCTCGATCCCGACGAATACTCCGGCTTCGCCTTCGGCCTCGGCATAGACCGGATGGCGATGCTGAAGTACGGCATAGACAACATCAAGTACTTTTACGAAAGCGACATGTCTTTCCTGGAGCAGTTCTAGATGCGCTTCCCGATAAGCTGGATAGGCCAGTACGTTGACCTGCCCGTCCAAGATGAAGCTGTGGCGCGCCTTTTCACCCTCTCAGGCAGCGAGGTCGAGGGGATGGAGAGCGTCGAAAGCGAGAGCTGCTTCGAATTCGGCATCACGGTCAACCGGCCGGACTGCATGAACGTTTACGGGCTGGCGCGCGAGGCCTCGGCGCTCCTCGGGAAACCGCTGAAGGCGGTTGAACGGGCGTGCGGCGAAGATGGCAATTCCATCGCCGCCTCGACCAGCGTCACTGTGGAGGCCCCCGACCTCTGCCCCAGGTACATGGCGAGAATGGTCACGGGCGCCCGCGTGGGCCAGAGCCCGGCGTGGATGCAGAAAAGGCTGGTGCAATGCGGCCTGAGGCCCATCAACGCCGTCGTTGACGTCACCAACTACGTGCTCATGGAGCTGGGCCACCCCCTGCACGCCTTCGACCTTTCCACCCTCAAGGAGAGGCGGGTCGTCGTCAGGCGCGCCAAGGCCGGAGAGAAGATCGCAACGCTTGACGGCGTCGAGCGAAAGCTCGGGCCCGAGATGCTGGTGATAGCCGACACCGAAAAGGCGGCCGCGGTCGCCGGCGTCATGGGCGGGGCGAGCACGGGCGTTACGATGGCCACGAAGGACATTCTTTTGGAGGGGGCGGTTTTCGATCCGGTGAGCATCAGGCGCACATCGAAAGTGCTCGGAATGCACACCGACGCGTCCCACCGTTTCGAGCGCGGCGTTGACTTCGGCGGGCCGGAAGCGGCGCTCGACCTGTGCGCCAAGCTGATAACGCAGATATGCGGAGGCAAGACCGCGAAGGGCGTGATTGACGTGATGGCAGCAGCGCCCAAGCCCCGCCCGGCGGTCGTCCTGCGCCATGCCAGCGTCGCGCGGCTGATAGGGCTGAATATCCCGGCGGACAGATGTTCCGCCATTCTCTCCAGTCTCGGGTTCAAGCTCGAGCCGGTCACGGCCGGCGAATGGCGGGTCACGGTGCCTGGATGGAGGGTGGACGTTTTGAGGGAAGTTGATCTCATCGAGGAGATCGTCAGGGTGCACGGCCTCGACGACCTTCCGGCGACGCAGCCAAAGGTTGTTGATCCGGTCGGCGGAAGGCCCCGCCTGTTGAAGCTTCAAGAAGCGATCCGCGATGGGCTTAAGGCCGCCGGTTTCACCGAGGTGGTCCAGATGAGCTTCGGCGACGAGGCGGCTGGGAGGCTCTTCGAGCCAGGGTTGGAGCCTCCGGAGCTAGCCAACCCGATGGCCGAGACTTCGGCGGTGCTTAGGACGACTCTTTCAGCCGGCCTTGTCTCGGCGGAGCGAAGGTT
>DAHXMK010000417.1 GCA_027365515.1 Candidatus Aminicenantota bacterium | reverse complement strand
GGAGGAAGCTTCTAGGGCTCAGGTTTCCAAAGGAGTACGGCGGAAGGGGCCTTCCATGGACGAGCGAACTTATCGCCCTTGAAGAAGTGGGCGTCCTGGGGACGTCGCTCGCCTGTCTCTATTCGCTGATCTCAATCGTGGGGGAGGCGATTACCCATTTCGGGACGAAGGAACAAAAGGAAAAGTATCTCGTTTCCGCGCTGAGAGGCGGGCTTGGAATGGCCGAAGCGCTGACGGAACCTCGCGGAGGCTCGGACTTTTTCGGCGCGGCAGCGAGGGCCGAGAGAAAAGGGGACCATTTCGTTCTCAACGGCCAGAAGCGCTTCGTCGTGGGTTCGGAAGGCGCCGGGCTTTTCCTGGTTTACGCTAAGACCGGCGGCTCGGCGGAGCCGCGGAAGGCGATGAGCGTTTTTCTCGTCGAGCCTGGGCCGGGCGTCAGCGTTGAGTATCTGTACGGGCTCATGGGCACCAGGGGCGGCGGGACCGGAAGGCTCGTCTTCAAGGATGCAACAGTTCCGGCGGAGAACCTTCTGGGAGGAGAATCGGGCCTTGGAATGGGAGCCGACGTCTTCGACCAGATGATGATACCCGAGCGAATGACTAGCGCCTGCGGCGCGCTCGGCATGGCGCGCGCCGCGCTCGCAATCGCCGCGAGGTACGCTTCGCGGCGCAAAGCCTTCGGCCAGGAGATCAGGCGCTTCGAGGCGGTGTCGTTCAAAATCGCGCAAAGCCTGACTCAACTGAACGCTGCGAGGGCTCTTTGCCTCGAAACGTGCAGGGCGATAGATTCGGGAAACGTCGCGCCGGGACGCGTCCGCAGGATGGTCTCGGAATCCAAGCGTTTCGCCACAGATACGGCTTGGAGCGTCGTCAATGACTCGATGCAAGTTTTGGGCGGCATCGGCTACACGACGGTCTTTCCGGTCGAACGGCTTCTTCGCGACGTGAGGCTGATAACGATCTGGACCGGAACAAACGAGATCATGGACCTCGTAATCCAGCATGAGTTCTATAAGGAGTTTCTGGCTGGGAAGTCGGATGCCCGCGACACCGAAGCCGACGCCGAAGGGGCGGCCGAGGAGAAGGTGTACGAGTAGCATTTGGTGCAGGACTGGGATAGGGGGAGCGAACGATGCACAAGCGATGGGTCCTTTGTTTGTTGTTCTTCATGGTATTCTGCGGGCAGGCGGTCGTCGCCGGAGACTCTCCAACCTTCGAGCAACGGGTCAAGGCGCAGGAGGCCATAGAGCGGGTATATTACGGCCATCGGATATGGCCCAAGGAAAATCCACAGCCCAAGCCGCCATTCGAGCAATTGGTGTCTCGTTCGGCCATAGAAGCCAAGGTGACAGACTATCTCAAGAAGTCAACCGTCCTTGAGCAATTCTGGCACAAGCCGGTCACCGAAGGGCAACTTCAGGCCGAGCTGGAGAGGATGGCCAAGGACACGAAGGATCCAGAAACGCTCATCGAGCTTTTCGGTGCCTTGCACAACGACCCTGGCCTGATTGCCGAATGTCTCGCCCGCCCCATCTTGACCGACCGCCTGATTCATAACTTGTATGCATACGACACGCGGCTGCACGCGGGTGTTCGGGAACAAGCTGAACGTGCCATGCGTGAAGCGGGGCAGGGGAGTCTCGCCTCCTCATCTAATGGCGAGTATATGCGCGTGCGATACGAGCTGCTCGGCGCAGGTAAGACGGCGCGAGAAGACGCCGTCGCGCGCCTGAACGGGCCTCGCGTTGTGGAGCTTGATGCCGAAGCTTGGCGGCAGATGTGGGTCCAGACGCCGGCCGAAGGCCAGCTGTCCGATGTCGAAGAGTCCGAAGAGGCCTTTTCATTCTCGCGGACGTTGTCGAAGGACGAGAAAACAATCGAAATCGAATCGCTCGTCTTTAGAAAAAAATCATTCGGCGAATGGTGGGCCGCAAGGGCCGGTGAGACCTCAGCCGCGTCTCCGGCGGCTTTCGGAATCGAGTACGCGCTGCCGGCCGTGCCGTCTCCATTGGCCGCGTGCACTTCGGAATGGAAGGCCACCAACCTGACGGGTGCTCCCTCCGCCCGCTACTCCCACACCGCCGTTTGGACCGGCGTGGAGATGATCATCTGGGGAGGCGCGATCGGCGGTGGCCCTGGACTCAATTCTGGCGGACGCTACACGCCTGCCACGGATTCCTGGGTGGCCACTTCCACTGCTGGAGATTGTCCGACGCCGCGTTACGACCACACTGCAATCTGGACGGGCACCGAAATGATCGTCTGGGGAGGAGACCAGTACAACGGTGGATGGCAATACTTCAACACCGGGGGACGCTACAACCCCGCCACCGATTCGTGGGCCGCCACTTCCACTGGAACGGACTGCCCTACAGCCCGTACGTTGCACACGACGATATGGACCGGAAATGTAATGATCGTCTGGGGCGGCTACTACGCTCCTACCTACACCTCGCTTAACACTGGCGGGCGGTACAACCCGGCCACCGATGCGTGGGCCGCGACCTCTACGGCCGGCAACTGCCCATCCGGGCGCTACTATCCGTCGGCGGTCTGGACCGGCGGCGAAATGATCATCTGGGGCGGGGGCGCCTATCCAGCCTATTACAACAACGGCGGGCGCTACAACCCAACGACCGACGCCTGGACCCCTGTGTCCACCGGGGCTAACTGTCCTTCGGGACGGCGGAGGCAGAGCGCCATTTGGACCGGGAGCGAAATGATAGTGTGGGGTGGAGAGGACAACAATGGCGCCCTCGGTACCGGGGGCCGCTATTCAACTTCCGGCGATTCCTGGACAGCCACGTCTATCGGGACCAATTGCCCGAGCGCGCGCAGTGGTCAAACAGCGGTCTGGACGGGTTCGGAGATGATAATCTGGGGAAACGCCTACAACTCCAACACCGGCGGACGCTATTATCCACCAACGGACTGTTGGCTTGCGACCGCAACCGACGCCAATTGCCCATCCTGGCGGAGCTGGAATTCGGCGGTCTGGACCGGGTACGCCATGATCATTTGGGGCGGGATGGATTCAAATGCAATGCAGACTGGCGGCATCTATACGCCAAATCCTCTTGTCCTAGGGGCGGGGTCAGGTTGCGCTGGAGAAGCGGTTTCGCTTTCGACGGGAAACTACTCTGGCTACCAGTGGGTGAAAGACGGCGTTGAGATTGTGGGAGCAACATCTCAAAACTACGCGGCGACGCAGGATGGATCATACACGGTCCGCGTGCCGAGGTGGGACGGATGCACGGCCGAATCGAGCCCCCATTCCGTGACGTTCGATCTTGTGGCTCCCACCGTTGAAGGCAGCGCGACGGGTTGCGTTTCGCCGGGTGTCCTTCTTTCGACTCAACCATTCAGCACCTACCAGTGGGCGAAGGATAGCGCGGATATCTCGGGTGCAACCCTGCAAAGTTTTACGGCCACGCAGAGCGGCAGCTATGCCGTTCGTGTGACTGATGCGATGGGTTGCATGGCCACATCGCCAGGCGTGGCTGTCACCGTGAACGCCAACCCGGCGCCGACAGTAACTGGCGCTTCGGCTGGCTGCCAAGCGCCGGGCGTGACGCTTTCGACGGGCTCCTTCGCTGCTTACCAATGGATCAAAGACACGGTGGACATCCCTTCTGCCACGTTGCAGAGTTACACGGCCACTGCCTCGGGCAGCTACGCCGTCCGTGTCACCGATGGCAACGGGTGTTCCGGCACCTCGGCTGGGTTTCCGGTAACCGTCCTTATGAACCCGTCGCCGGAAATAGTCGGAGCGGCCTCCAACACGTGTCCGGCCACGGCCGTTGATCTGTCCACCGGGAGCTTCGCCACTTATCAATGGAATTACAACGGGGCGCCGATCTCCGGGGCTACATCGCAGACGTATCAGGCATGGGTCTCCGGCGCCTACACGGTCACGGTTGTTGACGGCGGCGGGTGCCAGGGGTCTTCGTCTCCCTTTGTGGTCACGATTGATCCGTGCGCGGCGCCGTGCCAGGGTTGGACGTGGGCCAACCCAAAGCCGGACGGCAACTCGTTTTTCTCCGTGGCTTTCGGCAACGGCAAGTACGTTGCCGTCGGGCGTTACGGGAAAATTGCGGCCAGCCTGGACGGCGCCACGTGGGCCGTCCAATCATCTGGAACCATGCGCGATCTTTGGGGCATTGCGTGGAGCGGCAGCCTGTTTGTTGCAGTTGGGTTTGACGGGACGATTCTCACGAGCGCCGACGGGCTCTCCTGGACAGCGAGAAGTTCGGGGACATCCCAAGGGCTTTACAGCGTCGCATGGCTCAACGGCCGATTCATCGCGTCTGGGAGCGGGCGCACGATTCTTACAAGTCCCAATGGAATGACATGGACGATCAGAAACTCCCAAGCGGCGTCCAGCGACTATTTGAGCGGCATTGCCTGGAGCGGTTCACTCTACGTGGTGGTGGGGGGAGACTGGAGCAGTTATCCGCCCTACACGAGCCTGGTACTCACGAGCACAGACACAGTTACTTGGAACACTCAGACCCTGACCTATGCCCCCACTTACGGTTTTGACCCGGGCTCCTACTGGTTGAACGCGGTAGCCTGGAACGGTTCGTACTTCCTTGCCGCAGGCGACAACGGCCTTACGCTGACAAGTTCCGACGGGCTCTCGTGGAACGAACAGAACTCCGACAACTCATATCCTTCCGTCCAGAGCCTTCTCTGGAATGGAAGCGAATTCATCGCGCCTGATTACGGCGGGTACGGAATCTTCTCGAACGCCAGCGGCGTGAATTGGACGCAGCTTGACGTCACTCCCGCGGTCACGCTGCCACTCTGGGGCATCTGCATGAGTGACGGCCCCGCGCTGTATGTTGCGGCCGGGCTGGGGAGCGCGACCGCGAGCGATCCATCCATTTGGGCCAACCATCCTCCGGGTGGCGAGGCGGAAAACAACCTTTATGGTGTCGCGGGTGGAGATGCATCCACCGGAAAGCCCTCCGTTGCCGTGGGGCAAGACATTAACACTGGTGACCCGATCATCCTGACAAGCGCCGACGGAATCTCATGGGCCCGGAACGGTTACGCCGGCTACCATTGGCTGTATGACGTTGCCTATGCCGGTGGAATCTACGTGGCTGTGGGGTCTAATGGGTCGGCTTACAGCAGCGATGGGGCTAATTGGAGCGAGGTCAGCATTGCCGGAATGTTTTATGGCGTGGCAGGCTCCGGCAGCCAGTTTGTAGCGGTGGGCAGTCTGGGGAAGATTATTGTCAGCAATAATGGCGGAGCAAGCTGGAATCAGATGACCTCCCCCACGACTCAACGTCTACGCGGCGTAACCTACGATGCCACTGCCGGGCTATGGGTGGCGGTCGGCTACGCCGGCACGATTCTAACAAGTCCGGAGGGCGTGAACTGGACGCAAAGAACCTCCGGGACGGCCAACAATCTCTTCGCGGTCACGAGCGGCTCGTGGACTTTCTCCTCGGGGGAAAGCATTCACAGGATCGTGGCCGTGGGAGGCGGAGGGACGATTCTCACCAGTTCCGATGGAACCACTTGGACTAGCCAGGTATCTGGAACGACCGCAACCTTGTATGGGGTCGTCCGTGGCTTCGGCCAGTTTGAAGCAGTGGGTGGTGGAGGCGTCGTTCTCAGCAGCGCCGACGGAACCACGTGGTCGCTGGAGACTTCAGGCACGTCGTACTACCCGCTGTTGGCAGTAGGCCACGGTGCGCCTGGAAGGTATTTCACTACGGGCTACTACGGGACGCTTCTTTACAAGGAGGCGTTGCGTAGCACTGCCACGGCTACGCCGCCGTCGGGGAGCGTGCCGTTGCTCGTCAATTTCTCTCCGGCAATTCAGGGCGGCCAGAGCCCTTACACCTATGACTGGGATTTCGGGGACGGTTCACCGCATTCCAATGCGCAGAGCCCCAGCCACCGTTACCAGGCGGCTGGAACGTACGGCATTACGCTGACCGCGCGCGACTGCGAAGGAATGGTCGTCATGGACAAGTTGGTCGTGACGGCCGGAGGTGGCAATGTATTCCGCGTTCCCTACAGCGTGACGCCGCTCAAAATATCTACCACGAATAATGGGGCAAGCGGAGTGCTGGCGTGGGACGCTTCTAACTGCGCTTCAGACGGATATCACATCGTTTACGGATACGGCAGCGGGCTGGCGTCATGGAGCGTGGCTGGCGGCGCATGCGGCCTTGGCACCTCCGGGACGGCTGCGTGGAGCAACATTCCCGATCCGTCCGCTGACGGCAGCCGTTTCCTCTGGTTTATAGTCGTGGGAGACAACGGCATCAACGTAGAAGGTTCTTGGGGGACGGGAACGTCAGGAGAAGAACGCGGCAACGGCGCCAGCGGCGTTTGCGGGATGACGACCAAGGCGAGCGGCGACTGCGGGACTTACCCGCAGATCGCGGTCAGTGAATCGTCGCCAGGAATTGGTCCATCACGGCGTTGAACGCTTCGGGGTCGTCCATCATGATCCAGTGGCTCGTGTTGGGCACGAGTTGCGACTTCAGGCCGGGCACGACGTTCTGCAGGCTGTAAGGCTCCCTGTTCTGCGGCGTGATCATGGTCAGCATCGGCCCTTTGTAAGCGACGAGCGACGGCTTCGGGTCGAACGCAAATAGGCCTTGGGCCGATGCGGCCACCACTTCGCGCGGCGTCTTGCGCAGTTGGGCCATGACGATTTCCTTCACCCGGGGACGCGCGTCGGCGAGCATCTCTCCGAACCACTTCTCACGGAAGGCATCGTAATTCTCGGGGGAGAATCCCTTCAGCCACGCTTCCATCTGCTGCTTGGGCAGGCCGCTTAGGTCACCGGCGGGATCGTCGAGCAGGAGGCCGGCCACTTTGCCTGGATATCGTCCGGCATAGTCGGCCACTACTGTTCCTCCAAGGCTGTGGCCAACGAGGATGAAGCGGTTCAGTCCGAGAGAATCGGCGACGGAGCGTATGTCATCGGCGAACGAGGGAATGGTGTAGATTCCACCGGCCGACGGATCGGATTGGCCCATACCGTGGAGGTCTAGGGCGATCGCCCGGCGGCCGGGCCTTAAGTGGGCAAGCTGCGAGCGCCACGCTTCGAGGCTGCCTCCGAGGCCGTGGACGAAGACCACCGGAATGCCGCCGAGACCCCCGTCCTCCACTCGAATCTTCCCGAAACGCCCCGTGACCCATCGCGTCTTGACCGCCTCGGTCTCCTTCATATGGCGGCGGCACGAGCAGCATCCCGATTGCGCGGCGGCGATCATTAACGCCACGACCAGCATTGAGATGATGTAGGCGGACCGGCGGACTCTATGGGCCATGGGTACGTTCTCCCTAAGCTGGGCCGCAAGCAATGCAAACGGCTTCGGCAAAAAGAAAGGCGAGCCATTATCGGCTCGCCTTTCGCAACAAACAAAACGGAACTAATTGGCCTTGTGGGCGTGGACCTTAGCGAAAAGCTCGTCGGTCATTGGGGGTACCTTCCCCTTGCCGTGGCACTTCGAGCAGAACTCCTTAGTCGGAAGGATCAGGCCGGCTGCCTTGGCCTTGGCAATGTCCTTCATGGTTGAAAAGGTCTTGTAGTCGCTTCCCGGCCCGTGACAGGTCTCGCAGTCCACTTGTGGGTTCTGCTGGGCATGCTTGGAGGCGGCCCAGGAGTCGTACTGGAGCTTGTGGCACATCTTGCACTTTTCGGGGCCGACCTTGGTCGGAGTGGCCGAAAGCGCCGTCAGCGTGAATGCGGCAGCCAAAGCGAAAAGCAGGGAAACGAAAAGAAGCTTCTTCATCGAGTTCCTCCTTCAATGGCAATGGACCGGGCACCTTCCCCGTATCCATGCTCAAATGGGAATATACTACCTCCGGCTTCCATTTGCAAGCCTTGGTCTCAACGCGGGCTGCCGTGAGTAGCGATGTCAGTGGCTGCTGGCCATATCCGGGGCGCCAGTCCCGGAAGAATGGCTCGCTACAGGCGGGTGGCCCTCCGGCATCGTGCCTGAAGGCATTGCGCCGCGCCTTCCCAGGCGGCTTCGGCGGATGAAGGCAAGGCGCTTCAAGACGCGGTCGTGACTTACGTTCGTGACGTCAAAGGGCTCGACACGACCAAGATGGACGTCGCTC
>DAHXMK010000410.1 GCA_027365515.1 Candidatus Aminicenantota bacterium | reverse complement strand
GGTGGGCGAGGGCTTGATGAAGAGGCGCAAGTTGGTAATCTTTTGGGCTGGCCCAGCACGTTGAGCCACCCGAAATCTTGACAGATCCGGCGCGACAAGGCCACCCGCCCCAGAACCGGCCGCCCCTTGAGCAACTGCCCGATGTGGTCCAGCTCCGACGCACTGAATTCTCGCCCGCAATAGCGCCGCACCGCTGGGCCGCTCATGGCGCCTGCTCCCGCGTGCTCCAGGCCGCCTTCTTCTCCGCGCTCCAGTTCCAGGGCAGGAACTCCCCCAGGTTCTCCGGGGCCTTGCCCCCCGCCCGCGCACAGGCCTCCAAATACGCTCGTTGCTTGAAGTAGGCCTTGCGGCGCTTGCGGTTGGCTTTAAAGAGCAGGTCGATCAGCCCCACCCACTCCTGCGCCCATTAACTCCAGGGTCTGGAGTTCGTCCACCATCCGCTGCATCGGCTGCTTGAATTGGAACTTCTTCAATAACACCTCCACCCAGAAACTGACGGCAAACAGGCCCTTGGCAATGAGCTTGGCGGGCTTGGGCGCGGTGCCAATCCCCCCGCCGCCGGGACACTCGCAACTGGGACCGTAACTGTGCCGGATATGCCGCCGACGCTTGAGCCCAATCTCCCACTCGATTTCCTCGCTCCGCTCGGTCAGGCCGATCTCCGGGCGCATCTTGCCGCAGATCGGGCAAGTGCGCTCCAGTTCACTGAGGTGATGGTGCGTCGTCGCCTCGGGCAGGTTCAGACGGCGGCGCCGTTTGGGGCCTTTGGCGCCCGGCTGCTGACCCCGCTTTCGCGCGGCAGGAGTCGAGGGCGGCTCGGTGCCGGCGGCTCCGACCTCGGGGGCTGGCGGGGCGGCCTCCTTGGCGGGCCCAGTGGCTTCGGACTTGCTGCCGAACTGCTGCTGGTTGAGCCAGGCCACTTGCCGGGTGAGCTTTCTGAGCTTCTCCACGAACACTCCCAACAACAGCATCAACTGCTTGATGATCCGCTCGGCCGCCAAGGCCCTTTCCTTCCACTGCTCTTCCCGTTGCACGGCCCGGGCATGCATGGCGCGGTAGTAATGGGCGGCTTGCCGGTCGCTCCCCTTGCCCAAGGGGGGCAGATCGTCGGACTCCGCCGCCAATGACTCGCTTTCCCGCAGCACGGAGTGGAGCCTGGCAGGGCGCAAAGCGTGTGTACCGAAAAAAAGCTGGAAATCTACCGCTTCAGGGGTTTACCGAATGTTTACGCCTGGCCCGGCTCGACCACAGAGCGATATTCCTTCGGAACCTTCCTAAGGAGAGATAATTCCATGCGCTGCATCGCCGTCTCAATGCGGCGCAAGCTGTGCCCGCGCACCAGAACCTCGTGCGCGGCGAAGATCAGCTTCAATTGCTGTTCCCTGCCGTCGCTGACCAGTTCCGCCCACGCGAATTCGTCGAAGGGCAGGACCAGCGAACGCTCGGAGGAGATTTCAATGCGAAGGGCGCAGGCCTGCGGATCGCTGGCGGCGCCATCGACCGGGACAAAATCGTTTGCGTGACCATGCCCCAGAAGTTCCAGACCGAACGGCGCTACGTGAATACCTTCCTCAAGCTTCTCTACTACAATCACGCCCTCCGGCGCTTTGATCGGCCCCGGGCCGAGCGTGCCGGCAACAACCTGCTCATCCTCTGGGCGGACGAGGCCCAGCGGTTCATGACCGCCAGCGAGGATGGCACCAGCGACTATAACTGCGTGGACGTTATCCGCGAGGCCGGCGCAACCATCATTGCCGCTGCCCAAAGCACGACATCGTTCTTACCGCTCCTGTGCAACGACAAAACCAGGGTGCTGACGTTGAATCTGCGCAACCGCATCATCTTCCGCTCAGCCGACGAGGCCGACGCCGTTCAGGCCGCCGACTTCCTCG
>DAHXMK010000389.1 GCA_027365515.1 Candidatus Aminicenantota bacterium | reverse complement strand
TGGCTCTTGGGGAACGCGTCCCTCAGCTTCGTTCCCTCTCGCGCCGGCCATTCGTAGTTGAGCGGAGGGATTTTTGTGGCAAGGATGGGCTTGTGGCCGGTCTCCTTGATGAATTTCGCGATCAGCTCCTCGCTATGGCCGTCGCCGTAAACCGCCGCGGTGTCGAAGAAGTTGCATCCCAGGTCCCAGGCGCGCCTGAAGGCGTCCAGCGTCGTCCTGTCATCCTGCGGCCCCCACATGTTGCCGCCGACGGCCCACGTGCCGAAGCCTACCGCTGAAACGTCCAGTCCGGTCTTTCCCATTTTACGGTATTGCATGCGAACCTCCATCGCCAGCCTCTCGGGCACCTCTTATAGTATGGCACATCCGGCCAGGCTGGGGAGAGGTGGGCCGTCGCCGAAAACGGCTGCCGGCTGGAACTGCTTCTTCGGCCCTAGAATCCATCAACGGGCCTTCACGCCATTGGGCCATTTCCCCCGGATTTGAATCTGGCTTCCAGCGCCCCATTTGACTTTGAGCCTTTGAAAGTTCCACTATAATGATCAGACACGGGAGAGCGGGGCAGGGAGGGCGCCGCTCGTTCGTTTCGAGGGGAGGGGGGCAATGCCGATCATTTTCGTCTCCGGCCTGCCTTTTGGCGGCGGCGAGCGCCTTGCCAAGGAGCTTGCGAAGAAGCTCGGCTACGAATTCGTGAGCCGCGAAGAGATCGTCGCGAAAGCCAACGAGGCCGGCATTCCGGTGGGCAAGCTGGAAGTCGCGATGATAAAGAAGCCGGCCGTGCAGGAGCGCATGGCCAGGCTGAGGGAGCGCTACCTCGCCGTCGCGACGTCGGCAATCTGCGAGAAGGCCAGCGAAGGCAAGATAGTTTATTACGGCAGGGCCGGCCACCTTCTCCTGCCCGGCGTCTCGCACGTTCTGAGAATCAAGGTCGTGCCGGAGGAGAACCAGCGGCTGCAGGCGGTGATGCAGCGGCTGAAGCTCGGCCAGGATAAGGCCGAGAAATTCCTGAGGGACATTGACGAGGATATCCGCGCCTGGGTCAGGTTCGTGCACGGCGTTGACATGGACGACGCCCGCCACTACGACTTCGTCGTAAACATGGAGAAGATCAGCGTCGAGAACACCGCGGCGGCGATGTGCGCCTTCGCCCAACTGCCGGATTTCCAGCCGACGCCCGCCAGCCTCGCGGCGATGGATGAACGCCTTTTGAGGGCAAGGGCGAGGATCAGGCTGGCGCTGGACGAGCGGCTGCACGACGCCGAGCTGACGGTGCGGTCGAGCGAAGGCGTGGTGACGGTCACTTACATGCCGCGCCAGGCTAAGGTCGCTCCGCTCATTCCTGAGGTCCTCAAGGAAATTCCCGGCTGCCGAGGCGTTCGCTGCACGATGGCGAGCACCAACATCCTCTGGATACAAGAGAAGTTCCTGCCCGATTCCCAGGCATTCAAACAGGTGAACGAGCTGGCGAGGCGTTGGGGCGCGGCTATAGAGCTGCTGGCTTGCGTTCCAGGGC
>DAHXMK010000365.1 GCA_027365515.1 Candidatus Aminicenantota bacterium | reverse complement strand
GCCGCGATGGCCGCCGCCGCGACGGCGATTGGCGCCGAAAAAAGCAGTGGGACAAAAGCGGCCGCGCCCGCAGCGGCAAGCCCCGCGGCGAGCCATACGGAAACCCTGCGCTGGCGGGCAGGGACGTAGAGCACCTTCGCGGCCGTGACGGCGCACAACCCAAACAGGGTGGAAACGGCCGCCAGGCGGGGCGGCCAAGCGACAATCGTCCCCATCCCGAAGGAGGTGAAGAGTATCGCCCAGGAACCGTGCTCAGACCAAGCCAGGCGGAGCGGCGCTTTCAATTGCATGACGGCAGGCCGCTCAGCGCGGCCGAGCTGGAGACATGGCCGAAAAATGGCCTGGCGGTGGCCGGCGCGGGCCCTCTATTATTCACCGTACCTCTTCTGGTAGTACTCCTTCACCTTGTCGCGGTCCTCTTGCGAAAGCCCTTTGAGCCACTGGTTCTCGGGGGCATTCACGACTTCGGCCGTGACGCCTGGCAGCAGCGCCTCCGCTTCGGGAAGGAATTCACTGTAGAAGGTCTTGGCCACCTCGTAGAATCCGTGCCATTGCACGTAGTCGGGGCCCATCATCGCCGCGCCCATTCTCGCCCGGCGGCCCTGGTGGTGCCACATCTCGAAGTAGTCCCACTGAATCTTCTTGGAGAACGGAGTGGCGCCCAGCTTGCCGGCCGCTTGGAGCTTGGCCATTATCGCCTTGGCGGGCTCGCCGAACTTCGTGTTGTAAAGGTCCACCGCCGAGTCGTACTGCGTATAGAAATTGTTGACCCAACTGGAGGCGTGGCAGTTCAGGCAGACCTTCTTCATGTCATTCCGCTTCTGTTGCCATGCCTGCTGGCGGATTGAGACTTCGGGGCGCAGCGTCCACGAAAGCCTTGTCCCCACGTCATGGGTCGCGGGAAGGTCTTTCGTGGCTCCCATGTGGCAGGTGGCGCAGGTCGGAGCCGCGTTGTAGTCCTTGCCAAGCACCCACGAGCCGCTATCCAGGTTCATTTTGGCGATCAAGGCGCGGTAGGTCACGCCGTGTTTGCTCTCGGCGTAGATTTCCTCCTGGGGATGATCGGGGCGAAGGTGGCAGTAGCCGCAGATCTCCGGCTGCCTGGCGATCGAGACGGCGAAGGTGTGGCGGCTGTGGCAGACGCAGCACGAGCCTTTCGAGCCGTCGGGGTTTATCCGGCCAATGCCTTCGTTGGGCCAGGTCGCCGGGTCGGGCTTGCCTCCCGCCAAAATCTTCACGGTACTTCCGTGGCATTGGGCGCAGGCCATGTTCAGCGCCGGCGGCCCCTCGACCACGTCGCCCAGCACGTTGTCGAGAGAGCCCAGGATCTCGGCGGCTTTAGCGTGATGGCTCGCCTCGAACTCCTTCGTCTCCTGATCGTGGCACTGGCCGCAGTCCTTGGGCGTCACCAGGACGGAGATAGTGAAGCCGTTATGTTGGAAGGCGTCCTTATCGGCTTTATCCGCCTGGTGGCATTCGTAGCACCCGATCCCGTTTTCGGCGTGGCGGCTTTGCGCCCACTGCTCGACGACAACGGGAGCCGCCCCATTTTCATGGCACTTGATGCAGGCGCGGCTCTCCTTTGAAGTGGCGGCGATCAGCTTGGCGAGTCCCGCTTCGCCCGAGGCGCCTAGCGCCGGGCCCTGTTGCCGCGGTTCCTGCGCCACCATGAGCGCCGCGATGGACAAGGCGCTGGCGGCCACGAGGAACATTCTTCCATCTCTCATCTTCTCCCCCTTTTTGAAAAGTCAGGAGCGCCCCATTTGAACCGCCGGCTTTACCATAGTGAGAAGAAATACAAGCCGCCCTTTAGCCGTCACGGCGTGTTTGAGCCCCGGCGGCATCACGTAGAGCGCGCCGGGCTTCGCCTCGAACGGCTCGCCGCCGAGCCTCAGCTCGGCGGCGCCTTCGATCACCTGAATTACCGCTTCAAACGGCGCGGCGTGTTCGGAGAGCGCCTGCCCCTGTTCGAAGCAGAAGAGGACGAGCTTCACCGATGGCGACTCGTAAAGGGTCTTGCTGACGATGCCCCTCTCGGCGAACTGGATGAGGCCCGGAATATCTAGCGCGATTGGCTTCAGAGCTTCAGCCATTTCCGGCCTCCAACTCCTCCGAAGCGGCGGGGCGACGCTTCATGACTGATTTTACCACCCCGAGGGCCAGGGGAAGCGCCCCGAAGATTATGAACGTCATGTCGCCCACGATCCTCACCCACTCGCTGTCGTGGAAGAATCCGTGCTGCGTGAATTCGAGGCTCCTCGCGTGGGCGTAGCCGTTCTGGACCACGTCGTAAAGCTGGGCGACGCCGGCGGGGAACAGGTTGAGAACGATCATCAGCGCCAGTCCGATGTTCAGCCCCCAGAAGCTGATCTTGAAATATTTTTCGATTGGCGGCCAGTCCTCGTCAGGAACCATCGCCCGAAGTGCGTAGATGGAGACGGCGAGCGCCAGCATTCCGAAAACGCCGAACATGGCGGCGTGGCCATGGTTAGGGGTGAGCGTCGTCCCCATCTCGAAGTACGAGACGATGGGAAGGTTTATGAGGAAGCCGAAAACTCCTGCGCCGACGAAGTTCCAGAATCCGACGGCCATCAGGAAGTAGATCGCCCACTTCTGCTTGTGTGACAAGGGCTCGCCGCATTCCGCGCACGGTGCCTTCTGGAGCTTGATGAAGTCCCAGGCGTCGAGCGTCAAGAGCGTCAGCGGAACCACTTCGAGCGCGGAGAAGCAGGCGCCGATCGCCATTGCTACGGTCTCTTCTCCGGTGAAGTACCAGTGGTGTGCCGTCCCGGCCAAGCCGCCGGCGAGGTAGAGGATCGCGTCAAGGTAGATGACGCGCGTCGCCGAGCGAAGCGAAACGAGCCCCATGTGGGTGAACATTACAGCCACGAGAACCGTGGCGAATAGCTCGAAGAAGCCTTCGACCCAAAGGTGGATGATCCAGAACCTCCAGTTGTCAATGACAGCGAAATTGGTCTTCGCGCCCCACATGAATGCCGGAAGGTAGAAGACGACGATCGCCGCGCAGGAAATCATGAAGAGCGTGGCGAACTCCTTTGTCTTCCGGTCCGCAAGGGCTGGCTTCAGAGCGCGGAACATGAGGAGGAGCCAAAGGACCAGCCCCGTGGCCAGAAGGATCTGCCAGAAGCGCCCCAGGTCAATGTATTCGGAGCCCTGGTGGCCGAACCAGAACCAGAGCGAGCCGAGCTTGTCATCGAGTCCGAGCCACTCCCCGGCCATGCTGCCGAAGACGACGACGGCGAGGGCGCCAAGTAGCGCATAGACGCCGAACTTCTGTCCGCGAGGCTCCTTCCCGCCGATTACCGGCGCCAGGAAAAGGCCGCCTCCCACCCACGACGTGGCTATCCAGAAGATGGCGAGCTGGAGGTGCCAGGTGCGCAAGAGCGTCCAGGGGAAATATTGGGCGAGGTTGAAGCCGTAGAAGCCGTTCGGCTCGATCTTGTAGTGGGCGAGCGCGCCACCCATGAAGACCTGTAAAACGAACAGCGCCGCTACCACCAGGAAGTAAAGCCCAGAGGCGCGCTGGCTGGGAGTGAGAGAAAAGGCCGGCGGGGAATCCAGCCCCGGCGACTCGCCGTCTCCGCCTTTCCAGCCCAGGTAGTTGAATTTCCCGAAGAGAAACAGCATCAAGCCGAGCCCGCTTAAAAGGAAAACGAGGCTCAAGGCGCTCCAGAGGTAAGCTTGCGTGGAGGGGCCGTTGCCGGCGATGGGCTCGTAAGGCCAGTTGTTGGTGTAAGAGTAATCCTTGCCCGGCCGGTTGGCGCTAGCGGCCCACGCGCCCCAAGCGAGGTAGGCCGTCAACGCTTTTATCTCCTCGGGGTGCTTGACGTATCCTGGAGGCAGCCCCGGCGCGCCTTTCGCGAAGTATGTCGTCCATTCGCCTTCCTGCGTCTTCAGGCTAGCCGCTTCGCCGGCGGTGAAGGCGAGAACGCCCGTCGCGGCGTCGTAGCGGTTTTCTTTCAGCGACTTCTTGACCTCGTCGCTGACGCCGTTTTGCTCTTCCGCCGAGAGAGCGGCGAACGGCTTCTGGAATCGAGCTTGGGCTTCTGTCTCCCTGCAGATCTCCGCCTCCCTGTGAAGGTAAGAGGCGGTGTAGTCCGGCCCGAGATAGGCGCCGTGGCCCCATAGCGTGCCGTGCTCCATAAGGCCGTATTTGAAAAAGACCTCCTGTCCGCCAGTTATCTCACGAGAAGTCGCGAGGATGTTGCCGGCCTGGTCGGTTATCTTCGATGGAATAGGCGGCGCCTTCTTGTAGGCCATCACCGTCATGAATATTAGAAGCGAAAACCCGGCAGCCATCACGCCCAGCGCGCCAAAAATCCACCCTCTGGACAGCGGCTTCTGTTTCGTCATCCCATCACTCATGGCACTCTCCTTGCCTATATGGTGTCAGCTTTTGGTTCACCCTTCAAGCGTGGCCCGAGCAACCGGTGCAAGCCGGCATGGCTTCCATTTTCTCCGGGTCGGGCGGGTATGCGGCCACCAGCCTTTCCGCCAGCGCGTGGAAGCGCTCGTGGGCGCCGGCGCCCATGACCTCGTGCTCGAAGGCCTCGAAGCTCTCCGCAAGCTGGTCCATCTGCTCTCCCTTGATCGCCTGAAGCGCCATTGGGTAAAGGATGTTGTCCTCCTTGATGATGTGAGAGCGGAGCATGGATATGTAGTCTCTCGCCTGGCGGACGGCTTCGATTCTTTCTTCGCCGCTCCAGGGCCCCGAGCCTCCCGCGAGGGCGGCGAGCGCCTTGACGTGGCCGCGGCCCTCCTGGTGGTCGGCAAGCATCACCCCGATCGGACCGTGCTCCGTCGGGAATCCGTTCTGCGCCATCAGGGCGAACAGCCGGTCCTCCTCCTTGCCGTGGTGGCACTTGTCGGCGAAGTTCGAGAAGAATTCCGCGTAGCCGGAGAGCGTCTCGCGCGGCGCCGAGCCGCCCGATTCCATTTCACAGGCGAAAGTCTCCAGCGAGCCGAGGACCCGCTCAATCAGCCGGTGTTCTTCCATCAATGTCTCTATTGCCTTCTTCATGGCCTCTCCTTTCACTCTTGGCGAAGGCTGTTCCCCGCCCGTTCCGAATAACACCTCAAGACATCCATATATGCCTTGAGATGGGCAAAAAAATTTCAGCGGCTCTTCCGCAAGCTCTTACCGGCGTCGCCGCGCCGCAACTTGGCGATGGTGGTCTCTTCCAGCATCTTGTCGTAGGTCTTCCGTATCTTCGCCCAGTGCGGGTGCAAAGGGCACGGGTTGTTTTCGTCGCAGCGCGGCAGGCCGAAAACGCACGAGTCCGCCCCCCTCGGGCCGTTTCCCTCGAAAATATCGAGCACGTCCCCTATCGGCCGCTTCAAGGTGTCTGGCTTCAGGATGAAGCCGCCGCCCCATCCTTTCTGTGACTCGACCATTCCGGCCTTTCTCAACTGGTTGAGAATCTTGGAGAGATAGTTCGCCGGAATGCTGGTCCTCTTGGCGATCTCGTCGCCGCTGACTCGCTCGCGGCCGTGTTCGGCCAGGTATCCGAGCACCTGAAGGGCGTAACGGGTGGTTTTGCCGACCATCTATCACCTCAAGACATGAGTATATGTCTTGAGAGCGGTCTTGTCAAGCCCCCTCTTTCCGGGCGACTCCACCGCCCGCCCGCGCTGCGACCCTCGTGGCGCACCCGCAAGGCTTCCCGGCGCGCCCTTGACTGGCGAAGCCGCTCCGGGGGATACTCCAACTCCCGGCGGGCTTGGCCCGCGCTCAGAGCAGGGAGGAGCAATGGCTGGCGTAGAATACAACGCTGTCGTGATGCAGAAGCTGGACGTGGCCTCCGGCCTCATGATTCTCAGGATTACAACGAAAGGGTGGCAGCTGCCCGCTTTCAAGGCAGGGCAGTACACCGTCCTCGGCCTCCTCGGCTCGGCCGAAAGGGCCGCCATCACCGACCCGGAGGATGTTCCGGCAGACCCGGCCAAGCTGATACGCCGGGCCTACTCGGTCGCCTCGTCGTCCGTTGACAACGAGTACCTCGAATTCTTCATCACGCTCGTCCGCTCCGGGGCGCTCACCCCGAGGCTTTTCGCCCTCAAGCCGGGCGACCCGCTCTGGCTTTCGCCGAAAATGGTGGGAATGTTCACGATGGACCGCGTCCCGCCGAACCAGAACATCGTGCTGATCGCCACGGGCACCGGCCTGGCGCCCTACATGAGCATGTTGCGGACCCACCTGCCGGAAATGCAGAACGCCAACGTGGCCGTCATTCACGGCGCGCGCCACTCCTGGGACCTCGGCTACAGGGCGGAACTGGCGACGATGCAGCGGCTCGTCCCCAGGTTCGCCTACCTGCCGATCGTCAGCAAGCCCGAGGAGGAGCCTTTCGCGTGGAAGGGACAGACCGGTTTCATCAACGACATCTGGAGCTCGCCCGACCTCGAAAAGAAGATCGGCTTCAAGCCCTCCCCCGATCACACGCACATCTTCCTCTGCGGCAACCCGCTGATGATCGAGGCGATGATGACGCTGCTCGGGAGCCAGGGCTTCGCCGAACAGACCCCTCAAAAGCCGGGCAACATCCACCTCGAGAAGTTCTGGTAGGACTTTAAGCGCCGAGTGACCGGTCCGGCCATGCCCGCGCAAGTTGACATGAGGATAGGTTGATAGGTTGATGAGAACGCCGCCGGCGCATTGCCGCGACCGGCGTGCTACAATTCCCCAAAAGGGGGAACGCATGAACGACAAGGAGTTGATTCAGCGGCTGGCATTCCTGATCGAAAAGGCCAAGACGCGCTGCTTCGTCAACGATGCACGAGAAGCCTACGACATACTAAAAGAGGCGGCGGACCTGATCCCCGTCGAGCCTCTAGAACTTACGGATGAAAGTCCAGAATAGCTGGCTCTGACGTAAAGCGAAGTTCCGGCGCATTTGAATTGTCCCCTTCCCACATCTATTAGCAGACGAGAACCAAGTTTATCGGTAACGCAGTATTTGGTATACCGCTTTTATAACTTGACTTTTCTGCTTTTCCGCCTTATATTGCCACAGAACGACTGCGGTATGGGCCGTGGTCAATAATAACCCCCGTGCGGAAACACGGGGGCAGTTGCTTCACCCTGGCTGAGTTGCCAGAGCAAAGGTGGACCTTGAATCGGCTTTATTATAGGCTCCTATTCGCTCTCGGTCAATATCAGCCCTTTCCTAGGAGGCGCAATGGGCTGATCAGGACCAGATTGTCAAGTAGGCCGGGGCATGGGCAAATGCCTGCCCCACCAAAAAAAGAGCAAGATAGGAGAATAAGATGACAGCTTTACCCAATACAGTGATCCAAACCATCCAGGCCTTCGAGGACCACAGGCAAACCCGTGGTGGCGCCTACGAGTATTGGTATGCGGGTGTCGCCTCGGACCCTAAGAAGCGCCTCTTTCAGGACCACAACGTGTCGGAGCCATTCGGCCAATGGATCTATCAGGATGTTTTTTCTGACGCGGCTGCCCGCCAGGTGGAAGACTATTTCCTCGCTCGCGGCTGCAAAGGAGGACCCGGCGGCGGCGATAGCGGCACCCGCTACGCCTACCTCTACAAGGTGACGAGCCAGACTAAGGAGTAGGCCCGGCTGGCCGGTGGGGCTGCCTCGTTAGTGGCCTCACCGGCATCCGCCCGACTCCCGAAGCGCGGGAGGGAGCAGTGAAGCTCAAGATAAAGGACCTTGCCGATATCCGGATGGGGTACCAATTCCGGGGCCGTGTCGAGAACGCCCCGGAGGCCCCTTATCCTGTGATCCAGATCAAAGACCTGGATGAGGCGCGGCAACTTGATTCCAGCAATCTTGCGCGGGTAGAAATCCGGCGTGATCCGCGACCTTACATGACCGCGCATGGGGATGTTCTTTTCCTTTCTCGCGGACACCGCCCCTTCGCCACCGTAATTGAGACTCCCCCGCCCAACGCGATCGTGTCGGGCTACTTCTTCATAGTTCGCGCCAAGCAGGAGCAAGTTCTCCCTGCTTATTTGGCTTGGTACCTCAACCAGCAACCATTCCAAACGGAACTTCGTCCAGTTCTGAAGGGGACCCACATGCCCATGGTGGCCCTGCGGGATTTCGTCGAACTGCACGTCGAAGTCCCTCCATTAGCCGTGCAAGAGTCCATCGCGAAGCTGGAAGCCCTGCGCTCCCGCGAGCAGGAACTTCTAACCCGGATGCGAGAAAAGCGCAACGAACTTGTTCAGTCGGTTAGTCTGAAGGCCGTCCGCCGGTCTTCCTCCAGCAGAAGGATATAAGCCCATGGCCGATCGCATTTCTCAAGATGAGATCAACGGAATTCTCTGGCGCGCCTGCGATACCTTTCGCGGCGCCATAGACGCCACGCAGTACAAGGACTACATCCTCGTGATGTTGTTCCTCAAATACATGACCGACTTGTGGAAGGACAAGCGGGCCGAATACGAGGCGCGCTTCGGCAAGGATCCCGCCATCATCAAGCGCAAGATGGAGCGCGAGCGCTTCGTCGTGCCGGCCGAGAGCGACTTCGACTTCCTCTATGGCAAGCGCGACGAGGACAACATCGGCGAACTGATCAACGTCGCCCTGGCGAACATCGAGGAGGCCAACCGCTCCAAGCTCGAAGGCGTCTTCCGCAACATTGACCTCAACTCCGAAGCCAATCTTGGCCAGACGAAGGAGCGTAACCGGCGGTTGAAGCACCTCCTGGACGACTTCGCGGATGCCAAACTCGACCTTCGCCCCTCCCGCATCGGCAATCTCGACGTCATCGGGAATGCCTACGAATACCTCATCAGCCGCTTTGCCTCCGACGCCGGCAAGAAGGGCGGAGAGTTCTACACGCCTCCCGAGGTGGCGACGCTCCTGGCCAAGCTTCTTGCCCCCCAACCGGGCATGACCGTGTGCGACCCGGCCTGCGGGTCGGGCTCGCTGCTCATCCGCGTGGCCCGCGAGATCGGCTCCGCCAACTACCAGCTCTTCGGGCAGGAGGTCAACGGAGCGACGTGGGCGCTTTGCCGAATGAATATGTTTCTCCATGGCATGGACAACGCCCGCGTCGAATGGTGCAACACCCTTACCGGTCCTCGCCTTCTGAGCGAGGACCGCCTCATGAAGTTCGACATCGTCGTGGCCAATCCCCCCTTCTCGCTGGACAAATGGGGCCAGGATGAAGCCCAGAACGACCGCTTCCAGCGCTTCCACCGGGGCATTCCCCCGAAGAGCAAGGGGGACTATGCCTTCATCAGCCACATGATCGAGACGGCTCTCGAAGGCCACGGCAAGGTAGGAGTCATCGTTCCCCACGGCGTGCTATTTCGAGGTGGGGCGGAGGGGCTCATCCGGCGGAAGCTGATCGAAGAGAACCTTCTCGACGCCGTCGTCGGCCTTCCCGCCAACCTCTTCTTTGGCACCGGCATTCCCGCCGCCATCCTGATCTTCAACAAGGGTAAGAAGACCTCCGACGTGCTCTTCATTGACGCCAGTCGCGACTATGCCGATGGCAAGAACCAAAACAAGCTCCGTGAAGAGGACATCGCCAAGATCGTGGCCTCGTACAAGGCCTTCGAGAACGTGGAGAAGTATGCCCACCGGACCACGCTCGAAGAAATCCGTGAGAACGAGTTCAACTGCAATATA
>DAHXMK010000352.1 GCA_027365515.1 Candidatus Aminicenantota bacterium | reverse complement strand
ACCGCGCCAGCACCGCGAAGATTTGCCAGATGATGGGTGCTCCAACGAGAAGGCCAATTAGAGCCACGCCCGCGAAAGGAACTAGCATGAGCGCGAGGTACGCCCTCTTGCTGCACCACCTGCGGGGGCTTAAGTCGGAGGACTCATACTTGTACGCAACTTTACTTTCAAGCTTCGGGTAATAGTAGATGAATTGCATAAGAAATGCGACGCAAATAGCAGCGATGGGCCAAGACTCATGGAGAGTGAGAGGTGCGGGCATCATTTTCCCTCCTGTAAAGGCCAACGTCCCAGTTTAGCCAAACGGGCATATCCGCTTAAGCCCGCGCGGCACTTTACGTGCATGATAAGCCGAGTCCCGGTCAGCTTAAACGCGTGGTTAGGTGACCCCAACCTAATTAGTCCCGCACCTACTTATGCTGTGAAGCTGCGCGTCCGAACACGAAGCGGAGAGCAAAGCAAATGCAGAGAGACCAACAGACTGCCGCCACCAGGAGTAGCTTCTCACCAAACCACTTCGAGAGAATTATTACGGGAAGCCCAGCTACTGCGCCTACAGACGCAAGTGATTTGGATTGCCACCAGCGCAATACGGTGCCTGGTTTAGGAAATAGCGGCCAGTAGAGCGCCTCGACGGTGCAAAGCAGCACTAACGCGGCCACCACACCACAGAAGAATACGGTTCGCTTATTCATGGTCACCTAACGCGTATTAGACTGCATATCGCGCGGGTCATATGGCGTGCTAACACGGCGGCGGAAGCGATTCCTCCCATGGCCCGACTTTATTCTTCTTGCTCCGCGTTGTCAAACGCGGGCGGGGGGGAGAATGCCCCCGCACGCGAGGATTTATAAGCAATCGGCATCTGGAGATGCCTCCTACAAATTCTCCTGTCTAGCTTTCTTACTTTCTAACCTTCTAACCTTCTCAGGCCTTCGGCCGCACCTCGGCCGTTGAACGCATTGTGACGCCCGTCATAGATTCTTGGCCTCTTGATTGTTATACTTGCCCGCGAGAGGAGGAGGCCATGCGCAAACGAAACTACCTGGCCCTGGCGGGATTGGTTCTGGCCCTCATCGTAACAGTGCTCGCTCAAGAGGAGGGGCCCTATCAGCCATACCGCCAGAAGCTGCCGGATGGAACGGTAAGCTGGTACGAAGGGTGGATTCAAACGCGCGCCGAAGTCCCGCTGATGAAGGGGATGCCGCGCAACCAGGCGCAGATCGAGGCGCAGCGCGTAGCGCTGATGAAGGCGCAGGCCGCCGCGCTCAGAATAGCGCTGAAAGTGCCGATGGACGCCGACCGGCGCCTAGAGGAGTTCGAGGCGCTGAGGGTCAGGGTCAAGGGGGTGATCAGGGGAGGCAAAGTCATCCAGGAGGGACTATCGGGCGACAGCTACGCGCTGACTCTGGAAGTGCCCATCTCGGGTGTCAACGGGATCGTCTCCGAGGCTTACCCAGTGGTGCTGCCGCCTGAAGAGCCTCAGGCCCAGGAACAGGCCGCGCAGGCGAACCCGCCCCAGCAGGGCGAGGCCGCTCCACCCGCCGCAACGGGCGCGGCGCCGCCGCAACCTGAAGCGAAGCTTCCGCCGCCGCAGGCATCAAAGCCGGCGCCCGAAGGCAAGCCGTCAAAGCCAAAGGTCTCTTCCCTGAACTCTTTCGCCGCCGTCAGGATTGACGCCACCGAAGCGGGAGCCAAGCCGGCCCTCTTCCCAAAGGTGAAGGACGACAAGGGCCAGAACGTTTACAGCGTGGCAACCGTGAAACCAGATGTGGCGAAGCGCCAGACGATAGCCAGGTACGTGAGTCCGACTGGAAGTTCTGAAAAGACGCAATCGTCGCCGTCAATGGTCCCGTCGTTTCTGCCGCTCGCGCTCGTTGACCCGAGGAGCTTCCTTCTGGCACAGGGCACGCCGCCACCGAAGAGGCCCCACGGAGAGGAGAACGTCCTCACGATTCACGCCGTCCGGGCCGAAGGCAAGCTTTCGACCGATCTGGTGATAACGCCGGAGGACGCACAGAAGCTGAGGGACGCCGAGGCCGCGAACGGCGTGCTCTCTTCGGGCAACGTCGTGGTGGTCGTCCGCTCCGACGTCGGCGGAGTCGAAAGCCGCAAGCTAGGCGAACAGCCCGGCGGGGAGTTCCTGCTCGGCAGGCGTTGAGCGATGAAGCGAGGCTCGTGGCGCCCGCAAAAGCCGCTGGCCCTCCTGGCGCTGGTGCTCCTGCCCGGTGCCGCCGTGGCTCTGCTCATCGCCTCCGGCGCAACCGTGCCGGCGGAGCGCGTCATCTATGACCAGCTTCTGAGGAGGCGGCCCGCTCCACCCGCTTCGCCGGTCGTCATCGTCGCGATTGACGAGAAGACCTTCTCCTCGCTGAACCACCGCGCGCCGGACAGGGCCGAGCTGGCTCGCGCGATTTCCTCCATCTGGGAGAAGCATCCGACGCTCATCGGCATTGACCTGCTCTTTTCGTCATCAAAGGATGAAAGCTCCGACGCGGCGCTTGAGAAGGCGCTCGCCTCCTCGGACTGCGTCCTAGCCTGTAGTCCGGCCCAGAATGCTTACCCCATCCCCCGTTTCCGCAAAGAGGCCGCGGGATTAGGCTCCATTGATCTCCTGTTGGACCGCGACGGGATTCTGCGCGGCCTTCCGCCACCTTATACATCCGTGCAAGAGGGCCGCATGGTCGTCGAGCGCCTTCCCTTCGCTCTCGAATGCGCGAGCCTCGTCTGGCCGCGCAAGGACTCCGCCCCCGTCGAGCTTACGGACGGCGGAATCAAGATTCAAGGGCACTCATATCCGCTCAGCGACGGGAGGTGGCTCATCCCGTACCGAGGCGGGGACGGGACGCTGCCGCGCGTCTCCTTCATTGACCTGCTCGATAATCAATCAGCCCTGCCGGACCTTTCGGGCAAGGTCGTCCTTATAGGGAACACGACGGCCGCCGGGCAAGATTACAAGTCCGTTCCACTGCCGGCCGTCGTCCGCCAGATCGCCGGCATGAAAACCGTCTCGACCCACTCGATGGCCGGCGTCGAGATCCACGGCCAGGCGATCGCGGCGCTGATGCAGAACATCTCTATCGCCGCATTGTCCGACCACGACGTGCTTATGTTCTTACTGATTCTTGGCGCCGCCTCGGCGGCCGCCGCCCTCGTCCCGCTTCGCCCATTCTCGGCGGCGCTGCTCTGGTCCGTTGGAGCCATCGTTCTTCTGGCCATCGGCGTCCTTGCCATAAGGCGCGGCGTGGCTCTGCCGCTCTTTGCGATGTTTCTGGTCTGGGGCGCGTACGCCGGAAGCTCCTTCGCCTACCACCGCTACAAGGACATCTCGGCCCGCAGGGACATAGAGCGGCTTTTCGGCCGCTACGTTTCTCCCAACATCGCCCGGAAGCTCCTCAGCGACCCAAGCCTCGTCCACGCGGGAGGGCGGAAGAAGACACTGACCATTTTGTTTTCAGACATCAGGGGCTTCACGAGCCTTTCCGAGCGGCTTCAGCCCGAGCAGGTAACGGAGATATTGAACCTTTACTTTACCGATATGATGGAGATTCTCTTCGCCCACGACGGCACCTACGACAAGTTCATCGGCGACGCACTGCTCGCATTCTTCGGCGATCCCGTTGACCAGCCCGACCACGCCGCGCGGGCCCTTGCCTGCGCCGTCGAGATGCAGGAGAGAGCGGCCCGGCTGCGCGCCAGTTTCCAGGAGAAGGGCCTGCCGCCGCTGCACATCGGCGTAGCCATAAACACCGGCCCCGTGGTCGTAGGGAATCACGGCTCCAGGGAGAGCTGGACATACACGGTCATCGGCGACGCGGTGAACCTGGCTTCAAGGCTCCAGGGACTCGCCCAGCGCGACGACGTCATCCTTTCAGAGCAGACCGCCGCCGCGATAAGCGGAATCGAACTTGTTTACGAAGTGGAAAAGATGGAACCGGTGATGGTAAAAGGGAAAAGCGCCCCCATCCCGATATTAAGGGTGGCGGGCCGAAAGAAGGAGGCTGAAGATGCGTAAGCTAAGAATGTTCCTCGCGATCATTGCCGCCGCCTGCGCCGCCTCGGTGGCGGCACAGCAGACGGTGACGGCGACCGGCAGCGCCGCCATCCTCAACAACGACGCCGCACAGGCTCGCGACCGGGCGGTCGAATCGGCTCTCAGGTCCGCCGTCGAGCAGGTCATGGGGACGATGGTGGATTCCGAAAGCCTCGTCAAGAATAACGATCTGCTCTCGGACAAGATATACACTCAGACGACCGGCTACATCTCCAGCCGGGGAAG
>DAHXMK010000339.1 GCA_027365515.1 Candidatus Aminicenantota bacterium | reverse complement strand
GCCGCGCGAATCAAGAATTTCGGTCCCCCTGACCATCTGGATGGTTTTCATCTCGCTGATGAGCATCTTCTCCTCCAATAATTCGAGCGGCGCCGCCGCGTTTAGATTTTATTATACCAGATGGAGCGCGAACGTAAGAATGGCTCCGGCCTCCGAAAATGCACGCCGGCGTGGTATCATTTTGCAGCCGGAGGTCCATGAATGGCTGGCCGCAGAGAAGCGCTGAAAGCTTGGATGAATGAATCGGTCATTGTCGCGGACGGGGCGATGGGCACGATGCTTCTGGCGCGCGGCGTTCAGCCAGGGCGCTGCCTTGAAGAGCTGAACCTCAGCCAGCCGGACCTCGTCTTCTCCCTTCACCGGGAGTACCTTCACGCCGGGGCGCAGATTCTCACGACAAACACATTCAAGGGAAACAGGTTCGCCCTCAGGGCGCACGAGATGGAGGGGCGCCTCAAGGAGATAAACGGGCGCGCGGTCGAAATCGCCAAGCGCGCAACGCATGGAACGCCGGTCTGGGTCGGCGCCTCAGCCGGGCCGCTGAAGGTCATGCTCAAGCCTTACGGCGAAGTCAGCGAAGATGAAGCGCGGGATGCTTGCCGGGAGCAGATAGCGGCGCTGGCGGAGGCCGGGCCCGACCTGTTCATTCTCGAAACGCAGCAGTCGGTGCTGGAGTGCCTGTTCTTCATAGACGCCTGCCGCGAAGTGGCGCCGGATGTCCCGGTGTTGGCTTCACTCACCTTCAACCACGATGGCCGGACATTTTTCGGGGACTCCCCAGTCGCGGGGCTGCAACGCCTGTCAAGCCAGGGCGCAGACGTGGTCGGAATAAACTGCTCCGTCGGGCCGGCCGACACTCTGCCCTTCGTCGAGGAGGCGGCGAAAGCGGTCGAGGCGCCGCTCTGCGTCATGCCCAACGGAGGACACGCCACGGAGATGGACGGACGGCTCGTCTACCTCTCCAATCCGGATTACGTCGCCTCCTATGCCAAGAGGTACGCCGAGCTTGGAGCCAACATCATAGGCGGCTGCTGCGGCACCACCCCCGACACCATCCGCGCGATCGCCTCCATGATGAAAGGCCGGCGCCCCGCGAGAAGGACGCCCGCGGAATCCGGTGGGCTCGTCGCGGAGACGGCCGAGCCATCAAGCCAGGCAAAGCCTCTGGCGCAGGGTGATTTTTTCGCTAGGCTGGGCAAGGGATTCGCGGTCACCTGCGAGATTGATCCTCCAAAGGAGCCGGACGCCAGGCGAGCCGTCGAAACCGCGCGGCTGCTAAAACAGGCTGGCGCGACGGCGGTGGACATAGCCGACAACCCGAGGGCCCGCGTCAGGGTTTCCTCGACGGCGCTCGCCCACCTCGTACAGCAGGAGACGGGCCTCACGACGATCCTCCACATGACCTGCCGCGACAGGAACCTTCTCGGGCTTCAGTCCGAGCTTCTCGGCGCTTCGCTTCTGGGTGTCGAGGGCGTGCTCGCGCTCGCCGGAGACCCGGCCACGTCGGGCGACGTTCCCACCGCCACGTCGGTTAACGACGTCAACGTGGCGGGGCTGGTCAGGGTGATCGCCTCCCTCAACCGCAGCTATAGGTCGGCCGAGTGCGATAGAGGCTACAAAATCCAGGAGCATCTGTTCGTCTTCACTGTCGCGCAATTGCTTGCGTGCAAGAATGCCTTGTTTGCACCAGATCGTTTCCT
>DAHXMK010000292.1 GCA_027365515.1 Candidatus Aminicenantota bacterium | reverse complement strand
CTCGCGCGGACCGGCTACACGGGTGAGGACGGCTACGAAATCTACCTTCCTCCATCCAAGGCGCCCGAGTTGTGGAGGCTGCTTTTGGAAAAAGGAAAGGCGCACGGCTTGATTCCGGCGGGGTTGGGCGCGCGCGACACGCTGCGCCTGGAAGCTTGCATGGCGCTTTACGGCAACGACATAGACGACACGACGACAGTGCTGGACGCCGATCTCGGATGGATTCTCAAGCTCAACAAGGGATGCGACTTCAACGGCAAAGTCCCCTTGGAAAAGCAGAAGGCGGAGGGAACGAGACGGAAGCTGGTCGCATTCGAGCTGACGGATAGGGGCATACCGAGGCACGGAATGGATTGTTACTCTGGCGGCAATAAAGTCGGCCACGTTACGAGCGGCACGCAGGCGCCTTACCTTAAGAAGCCGCTTGGCATGTGCTACCTGCCCGTGGAGCTTTCACAGCCTGGGACGCCTTTTGAAGTTGACATCAGAGGCAAGCGCGCCGCTGCCAAGGTCGTGGCGAAGCCTCACTACAAAAGGCCCAAGCAGGGCTGACTCCATTGAACCAAGAGAGGCTTGCCGGTGGACATGAAGAAGTTCAAGGCGGCCCAGGCCGCTTGATGACTGCATAAAAAAATTTGGAGGATTCCATGAATATTCCGTCCGGATTGAGGTACACCAAGACTCACGAATGGGTCAAGATCGAAGGGCAGACCGGCACCGTCGGCGTCAGCGACTTCGCGCAGCACGAGTTGGGCGACATCGTTTTCGTCGAGGCGCCCCAGCCCGGCGACGGCGTCACTGCTGGAGCCCAGATGGGCACCGTCGAAAGCGTCAAAGCCGTCTCGGAACTGAACTGCCCCATCTCCGGCACCGTGGCCGAGACAAATGAGGCGCTCGCCGACCACCCGGAGTACCTTAACCAGGATCCATACGGAGCCGGCTGGATAGTGAAGGTGACGCTTTCCGACGCCAAAGAGGCCGAAGGGCTTATGGACGCTCAAGCGTACGCCAAGTACGTAGCTGAAAGCGGCCACTAAGCCGCGTGCCCGGGAGGCACGGTTCAATTCTTCAACATGCCGAAGCATACCAAGGAGACGTTATGCACTACCTTCCTGCTAGTGGCGAGGATGTAAAAAACATGCTCGGCGCCGTTGGCGCCAAGAGCGTGGACGACCTATTCTCCTCGATTCCAGAAGAGGTGAAGCTGAGGGGGCCGCTGCCCATTCCATCAGGCTTGGCCGAGGCGGAAGTCAAGGAGCGCTTCGCGCTCAGGGCCGCGAGAAACACCGTTGCCTCGTGCTTTCCCTGCTTCCTCGGGGCGGGCGCATACGACCACTACGTTCCGGCGGCGGTGGACGCCATACTGTCCCGAAGCGAGTTCTACACCTCGTACACTCCTTATCAGCCTGAGATGGCGCAGGGGACCCTGCAAGCCATCTTCGAGTTTCAGACGATGATGGCTGGGCTCACTGGAATGGACGTCTCCAACGCATCGCTCTACGACGGCGCTTCGGCTACGGCCGAGGCGGCGCTCATGGCGAGCCGCCTGCGCAAAGGCAGGAAGATCCTCGTGGCGCGCTCGCTGCATCCGAGCTACCGGGCGGTGCTCAGGACATACGTGAAGCACTTGGGCCTCGCGGTGGAGGAAGTTCCCTTCGGGAGCGACGGCCGAGTTGACCTCTCGGCCTACGCGAAAGCGGCGGAAGGCGCCTGCATTTTTCTTGTGGGCCAGCCGAACTTCTTCGGCGTCGTGGAGGACGTAAAGGCGATCTCCAGCGTCGCGCTCAATTCCGAAAAGCCCATTCTGGCCGTTGCAGTGGCGGAGACGCTGGCCCTGGCGGCGCTTGAGCCTCCGGGGCCGCAGGGCGCCGACCTCTGCGTCGGGGACGCCCGCTCCTTCGGCCTGCCGGTAGGTTTCGGCGGCCCCTACCTTGGGTTCATGACGGCGAAGAAAGAGCTGATGAGGCAGATGCCGGGGCGCATCTGCGGCGAGACGGTTGACGCGGACGGCCGAAGAGGCTTCGTCCTGACCCTCACGACGCGCGAGCAGCACATCCGCCGTGAAAAGGCGACCTCCAATATCTGCTCGAACGAAGGGCTCTGCATGCTGGCCGCCACCGTTTACCTGGCGCTGATGGGCCGCAAAGGGCTTTCCGAGCTGGCGAGGCAGAACCTCAGCAAGGCCCATTACCTGAAGGGAGCGCTCGAAGCCAATGGCGTCAAGCCGCTTTTCGGCGGACCGGTTTTCAACGAGTTCGCGGTTTCCGTCAAGGGTTCGGCCAAGGTGAACGGAAAGCTTTTCAAGAAAGGGATCATAGGCGGCTATCCGCTCTTCAAGGATTACCCGAAACTCAAGAACGGCTACCTGCTTTGCGCCACGGAGAGGACGGCAAAGGAAGACTGCGACAAGCTGGCCTCGATTCTTGGAGGTGCCGCATGAGCCGCCAGATAGAAGAGAAGCTCCTTTTCGAGTTGGACCATCCCGGAAGAAACGGCGCCTCGCTTCCAAAGTGCGACGTGCCGGAGGTGTCGTTTGCCGACGCGTTCGGGCCGCTGGCGCGTAAAGAGGAACCGGTGGCGCTGCCGGAGCTTAGCGAAGTTGACGTCATCCGCCACTTCACGAGGCTTTCGGCGTGCAACTATTCGGTGGATTTGGGCCTCTACCCGCTTGGCTCTTGCACGATGAAGTACAACCCGAAGATCAACGAGGCGGTCTGCCGCTACGAGGGGCTCTCCGGTGTTCACCCGCTTCAGGATGAGGCCACGGCGCAGGGCGCCCTGGAACTGATGCACGCGCTCCAGGAGTCGCTTTGCGCCATCTCCGGAATGGATGCATGCACGCTGCAGCCCGCGGCCGGCGCTCACGGCGAATTCACCGGAATGCAGCTCATAAGGGCATATCACGAGGCGAAGGGCAACCCGAGAAAGATCGTCCTCATACCCGACTCCGCCCACGGAACCAACCCCGCCTCCGCGCACTTTGCGGGCTACGCTGTGGAGGAGTTCAAGAGCGGGGCCGACGGCTGCGTTGACGTAGAGGCCCTAAAGGCCAGGATGAATGAAGAGGTCGCGGCCATAATGCTGACGGTGCCCAACACGCTCGGCATCTTCGAGAAGAACATTAAGGCGGTCTGCGAAATCCTCCATGCCAAAGGCGGCCAAGTTTACATTGACGGCGCCAATCTGAACGCGCTGATGGGCGTGACGCGCCCGGGCGACTGGGGCGCCGACGTGATGCACATCAATCTCCACAAGACCTTCTCCACGCCGCACGGAGGCGGAGGCCCCGGCGCCGGGCCGGTCGCATGCAAGGCGCACCTCGAACCCTTCCTTCCAGTGCCCATCGTCGTCAAGAAAGAGGAGCGTTACTCCTTCGATTACGAGAGGCCGATGTCCATCGGCAAGGTCCAGGGCTTTTACGGCAACTTTCTGGTGCTGGCGCGCGCCCTTGCCTACATAGAAACGATGGGCGCCGAGGGGCTGAAGAGCGCCAGCGAGCTTGCGGTCCTCAACGCCAACTATCTTCGAGCGAAACTCACTGGCAAACTGGAACTGGGGTTCGACGGCCCGACGCTTCACGAGGTGGTCTTCTGCGACAAGGGGATGCCGAACGGCGTCACCACGATGGATTTCGCGAAAAGGCTCATAGACTACGGCTTTCATCCGCCGACAGTCTATTTCCCCCTGATAGTCCACGGCGCGATAATGATCGAGCCGACCGAGACCGAGCCAAAGGAGGAGATGGACCGATTCGTCGAGGCGGTCGAGAAGATCGTGGCGGAGGCGCGCGAGACGCCAGACCTTGTGAAGAAAGCGCCGCACGAGGCCTACCGCAAGCGGCTGGACGAGGTCGCCGCCGCGCGCAACCCGCGCCTCGTTTGGAAGAGGTGACGCCGCCCGCCTCAAACAAGAGCGAAAAAGCGAAGGCCTAATAAGTCAACACGCTCAGGCAAGGCCTGCCTAAAAAGGTTACCGCGCGACGGTTATCTTAACTGGCGGGCTGGTTAGCGGAGCGGAAGACAGGCCTATGCGGAATGTATGGGCGCCCGGGCTGATTCTCCATCTCGCGGAGTAAGGATAGTCGGCAACCTCGTAAGGCTTTCCGTCCACGTACCAAAGAACCTGGCCAACCGGCGGCTCGACACTGGCTTCAAGGGAAATGGTCGCGAACTCCGGCGGCGTTTCCGGGTCGGGCAGAAAACGCGAGCCATTTCTAGGATAAGTCACCTTAAGCGAAGGCGACAAATTCGCTAGAAATTTCTCGGGGTGTTCTTCCGGCCGCAAGAAAACGTCAAGCCCGGACTGCTTGGCCCAACGGTCGAATTTCGGGTCCAGGACCACGGTCCTCTGCTCTCTCCTGAATTCCGCCGGGCATTTCTCATCCGTGGCGAGGCCAGTCCTCGTGTCCACCGCCACCGTCCTGTAGACGGAAGTCTCTTCGGCCGGTTCAGTGCCAGGCTTGAACCATTCAAGGGCGACGTAGGGCGTGTCCTCTCGGGCAAGTTTTCCAGAAAGCAGGTCTATGCGCCTGGCCACGTACCCTCTGGGCGGAGGGAAAGAGAGGTCGGAAAGCCCAGCCATATCGTCGTGGTGAAGCACCGCCATTATCTGGTGCACAACCATTGCCGCGGAATCAGCCCCGCACCTTCTCTTCATGCCATAGTAGTCCGGGTGACCCACCCAGACGCCAACGATGTACTTCTTTGAATATGCGACGCACCATGCATCGCGATAGTTTTTGGACGTGCCGGTTTTCACGGCTACCGGAAACGGGTATTCGAGCCAACCCATCCTTGGAAAAGATGGCAGCCGGGCCATCGGATCAGACAAGAAAAGCGTTATCTGCCTTGCGATATCCTCTGGAATGATCTGTTGCCCGGAGATAGCTTTTCTTCCACCAGGAAACCATGTCAACGCAAAAGGCCTTCCATCATTGGCAAGGACTCCGTAGGCGCCGACCAAATCCCATAGCCTGACGCTCAGCCCGCCAAGAGCGAGGGTCAGTCCATAGTTCCTTGGATCGCGCCATCGCCTGACCAGTCCTAGCTTTGCCATCTGCCCGTATGCCGTCTCAACGCCGACCGCTTCAAGGACCTTCACGGCGGGTATGTTCCTGCTGTTCGCCAGCGCGTTTCTGTAAAGGATGGGGCCGAGATAGCTCTCGTCGTAATTCTTGATCATGTACACGCCCGTCCGTGGATCCAGCGTAAGTCCTACGTCCGTGAGCATGGTCGCCGCGGTGAATCCCTTCTCGCTCATACCCAACGCGTAGATAAAAGGCTTGAGGGTGCTTCCGGAGGAGCGGGGCACCAGCGCGTAGTCTATGGCGCCCTTGTTTTTCTCATCGAGGTAGTCCTCGGAGCCAAGATACGAGAGCACCTCCCCGGATCCGGCCTTTGCCACGATGACGGCGACGTTTCCCGCACCATCCGCTCTGAACTGTGACATTGCGGCCGAGGCTACTGAACTGACGGTGCGCTGGATGTCCATGTCAAGGGTGGTTTTCACTATTGGGTTTTCTTGGTGGAAAGTTGGATCGTGTTTGCAGATCTTCTCCATGGCTAATACGGCATGGAGCATTGAGGATGGACGGGTCTCCTTGGGAAGCAGTCCTATTCCCGGAAGCTGCCTCATCGCGATTAGGTAGTCGCCATCGCCCACCCACCCAAGGCGGCGAAGGCGGAAGAGAACGTGCCTCGCGCGGGCCTGGCCCGCCAGCCACCCGTTGTAAGTATAGACGTTCATGCGGCGGGGCATGCAGGGAAGGGAGGCGAGAAAAGCGGCCTCGGCCCACGTGAGGTCGTTGAGTGGCTTGTCGAAGTAACGGCGCGAGGCGTAGGCCGCGCCGTAATTCTGGTTTCCGTAAGGCGCTATGGTCAGATAGTGCCGCAGTATATTCTCCCTTCCCGCTCTCTCCGTTAGGGCGATGGCCGTCAGCCCTTCAAGCGCCTTGTTGAAGAGGCTCCTTTTCGCCGGGTTCTGCAGGCGTGCCACCTGCATTGCAATGGTAGATGCACCGGAGACCCTCCTCATGTGCATGATGTCGTCCCCCATGGCGCGCAAGATGGACAGAGGGTCAACACCGGGGTGCGAGTAGAACCTTGAATCTTCCGCCGCAAGGGTAGCTTTCGCGATTCTCTCTGGAATGGGTTCCGGCAGAGGCCAGAACCCCATCCTCTGCTCGTCTCTCGAAAGCTCGGCCAAGAATCTCCCCCCGGAGTCCTCGAACAGAAGAGTGGCCGGCGGCACGATCAGCCGCGCCCTTCTGTCAATCGCTATGAAGACCATGAGGACCACTGGGAGGAAAATCAGAAGCGACAGCGCAAGTACGGATAAAAGGAGGCGTCTGTTTTCAGCAAACGCCGCCTTCCCGTTGCGCGCGGTTACACGCGCCGCTCTTGCGATCCTTCTTGTGAACACCTCTTCAATTTTCCTCTCTCGGCGCTATGACGTAACGGGCACCGGGGCTGTTTCCGCGAACGCTTTCACGGTACATCATGCTGGCGTGCGCTGGCGGATGAACGAAGCTGCCGGCAGTGACCGCCCTTACGCGGAAATAGAAGTCGAAAGTACCCTGTGGCAATGTCTCGTAATAAAACCTCGCTTCGTCATCCAGATATTGGACATAGCTTGGCTCGAGCGTCAGCGAGCCCGATGGTTGCGCCTCCTTGGGCGCCGTCGCAAGGCTTGGATTCAAAGGTTCCATGCCCGCCGCGAAGGGGACGACTACTACCACGAAATGCCGTTTCTCCGGGTTTATTACCTGGGCGTGCTCCTCGACGACGTCGCCTGATTGGAACTTGAATGTCTGCCCCTCTTTCTCGATCCATTCTCTCGAAGGGGGCGTGTTTCCAGCTGGCACTCTTATGATCTCCCTCCGAACGACGAACCCATCGCTTTCGGCGGCTACCGATTCGCCGCCAGCGGAAGGAAGGTAGGATGTGCGGAACCTAGCGTAAATTGGCTTGGCTCCATCACCGGCCGAGCGCGTCACTTTCAAGGGGACATGGTTTCCAGTGACATAGTAGAAAGTTGGGGAGTCCGGTCCTATGGCGCCCTTTCGCGAATCGCCGCCCTGGACCACATCAAACTGGACGGATTCCTTTAGAGAAGGCTTGGCCAAGACATCCCGCAGCGCAAGGAGCGCGGCGGCGTTCGTGTTTGTATTTCCCCAGCCGTCGCCGGTGCCGGCCGCTATGAGATCGTCAACCATGAGCTTCATCTTTGGGTCATCTTTAGATGTGGGATACAGCGCCCTTATCACGGCCGCCTCGGTCTTCAGCTCGGAAGATAGGACGAGCCCTCCCCACTGATTTATCCTGGACTGGAGCCCCCCGTAAACCTCATGGCCCTCGCGAAGTTTGAACACGGTGTTGTCCCAAATATCCTTTCGGAGCGGCGGCAGCATCTCGTCGCCCCCTTTTTGTCCCTCGTTATAGGCGCATAAAACCTCGGCCTCGCTGTAAAGGTCAAGATAGCCGGCCTTCCGAGCCAGCTCGCTGCCGTACGCCTCGTCGAACTCTCCGGCAAGGCTCAGCGCTTGCAGAGCCTCGCACCTCTCCATGAAGGCGGCTCCATCAATGAAGCCTGAGTAGTCGGAGCGCAGCGCCTGCTTCAGCGCCGCCACCGGTTTTTCCAAAAGCTTCGGCGCGAAAGGAACCCCAGAACGCTTGGCCTCGGAAAGGAATGACACAACGTAAGCGGTTAGCGAGACGCAGCCCCGCCCACCCGGCCAATAGGAGTAGAGCCCTTCCTGGGTGAGGGTCTTGTCCAGATAGCCGAAGGCGTTCTCCAGAAGCTCTTGTGCCTTTTCCGCGCTTGGCTCCATGTGGAAGTCATCGTAAATGGCCTTAAGAGCTACCAACGGATATGCGCAACTGACGCGCTGCTCGGTGCAACCGTAAGGGTAACTGTACAGGTAGTCGAGGCCCGCGGCCATTTTCAAAAGCGCTTCCTGGTCGGTGACGAGCAGTTCCTGGCGAGTGCTGCCCTCTCTCGGCGCTGAATCTATTCCAGGCGCCTCGGCCGTTTCTCCGGCAGCCACCTTCTTAAAAGACTCCTTACGGACAGGCTCCCTGTCTGGCAGGAGCGGGATCTTCACCTCGAACGCGTCGGATGCGTTATCGGAGTCCCGCTTCACGGCAAGCTTGACTGTTAGCGCCGGGGAGGCCTGCGGGCCGGAACTATTTGCGGTCGGAGGGAGAACCTTCATCGGGAAGAAAAGCTTTTCCGGTTTGTCCTTGTTCCACTCCAGTTCCCGCTTCGTTTCTCCAGAAAGGCTCGCCCCTTCGACCATGATTTCGCAGAGCCCCTTTCCCCCGCCGCCTTCGACGACTCTCCCTATGCCTCCGGCGGTGAAAGAGTCTCCCACCCTGGCGAAGCGTGGAAGCGCGGGCTGTACGATCACTGGAAGGCGCACGCTGATGGACGACTTTGCGAAGCCGAATCTTGCCGGCCCGCTGCAAGCAACCGCCCTCACCCTGAAGTTCGTAAGGTCGTCGCTGATTTTGAAGGTGACCTCGGCCTTTCCGGACGAATCAACCAGTATCCGAGGGTTGTAATAGGGCACGGTCTTGAACTCCTTCCTTACCGTGACCCTTCCCAGCAAGTTATTTTCCTCCTCCGTTCCGCCGCCGCCGGGGCTCTCCTCCGTAGCGATTTCTCCTATCGCGCTGTTTCTGGTATCCCGGATGCTCAGGGCCGATTCGACGTCCCTGATGAAAGAGGGAAGCGGATCCAGCCGCTTCTCTTTTCCCAGAGAGAGCACGGCCTGGTCCACCAGCCAGAGCGTGACCTCGCCTGGAACCGGCCTTCCGTCGGGAGTGGAAAGGGTTATCTTGACCGTCATTTCTTGTCCTGGCAGGACTTTGTCCGGATGGGCCAGCGTCACCGAGAGCTGGTTGTCAACCGGGTTGACCTTGAGCCAGCTGGTTGAGGCAACCGTTCCTGGCTTGCCAAGATCAACGCCCCCCAGCAAGGCCCCCGGCACCCTGCCCCGCATCAAAAGGAAATGCACCGGTATGCGCGGATTGTATGAGTTCTCTATTTTGAAGCTGTAAACGGCGTGCCCCCCTTCAACGTTCAGTTCCTCGTATATGTTGCCTTCCGGGGCTTCGGCCACAGCAAGGACTCTGGCGTTTTGGTAAGGGCTTTTTATGAGGATTCTCGCCGTCTCTCCAGGATTGTATTCCGGCTTGTCACTGGAAGTCTCGAAAATGTTGGCTTCCGGCTTTTTCCACGACATGGGCTTTTTGCCGCCTGCGTACAGGTCAACGCTTACGATCTGGAGGCGCCCCAGCCTGTCGCGCGAGGAGACCTCGACCACGTATATCCCCGATTCCGGAATGGCCAGTTCTATAGGGAGCGGCTTCTCGGAAGTGGATACGGTCGTCTTGAAGATTTCCTTGTCCACGACCTCGGTCTGATACTTGGCTTTGCCAGTCGCAAAGTCAGATTCAGTGAGAGTGGAATGCCACTGGCGCTGGAGCAGCCGGACAGTGGCGTCCAGCCCCTTGACGGCCGCGCCGCCGCCGTCTATGGCAATTACCTCGGGGTGGATTGCCGTCACCTCAGGCTGGAAGCGGTCAACCTTGAGCCCCAGCATGAACGGGGGCAGGGCCAGAACCTGCCTTGCAGTGGATACGGTTTGATCGTCCGCTCCAGTGACCGTGACCTCGCAAACGTACCGCCTGGGCCTGGCATCCATTTCGAGCGCGGGGTTAAGCGTCAGAACAGAGGCGCCGCTGGCATCCGTCTTATCCTTCTTTTCGATGGCGCCTGGCGGTTGGAACCGCCCCGGTTTCGAGAATCGCTCGTCGGATGAAAAGTTGAAACCCGGCATGCCTTTTGGCACAAACGCGTATGGAAACTGCGTTACTCTCCAGGCCACGTCCTGCCCAACCACGCGGCCGCCGGCGTAATAGTCCGCCGTCGCCGTGATCGTGAACTCCTTGTCCATTGGAACCTGATCAGGACCTTGAATGGAAACCTCGAAGCGAGGTATTCGGTAGGCTTCCATCCTCCAGTCAACCGTGCCGTAAGACTTGTCCGTTTTTATTTCATGCAGAACGGCTTCGTACTTGCCCGAAGGGAGGTCGCGTTCCTGGAACTTCAAGTAGAAGCTTCCATCTGGAGTGATTTCGACGGGGTAGCGGTATTCCTTCTCGCCAGGATCAGTGATTACTACCTCCCAACTGCCGGCTGGTGGAAGTTCCAGCCGCCCTTTCTCCCTCAGCCTGAGGTAGCCTTTGATGTTCACCTCATCCTCGGGCCTGTAGACGGGGCGCTCGGTAAAAATGTGGGCCATGAGCAGATCCTCTACCGACGTCTCCTTAACAGGATCGCTTTCCACCCAGCCAAGCCATCTCCCCCTTGGACCGTACCAGTGGTCGTTCGCGAAGGCGTAAGGTGGGTCCGAGGGAAGGATGACCAGCGTGTCATCGCCATCGGTTACGACTATGCGGGTCACCCTGCCTTCAACTCGCGCCTTGTGTTCCCACCGGAACAGCCCCCTGGAATCGGTTCTCCCCGAAATCGCCGCGTCGTACGGCCCCTGGCCGGAAAGCTGCCGCTCGACTTTGACGGCTGCCCCTTCAACAGGCTCTCCCGTTTTTAGCGATGTAACAAGAAACTCGACGGCCCGCTTTTCCTCTACCGTCGAGAGGCATAGGTCCGTGACCTGCACCCGCACGTAGTCGCGATTTGTCTCGCTGTTCAAGCGCCTGATTCCGACGAGATAGGTTCCCGGCGCCCCGGCTCCTGATATTTCGGCCAGCGCCTCTTTCAGAGGAAGGCCGAAACCGGTGGCGCTTCCTGACGGCCTTATGGGCAGATCCACGATCCTCGATACGGCCGGAGATCCCAGCAACTTTATTCGCCTAGCCAAATCCGCCGCGCTCACATATGAGGCCAGCGTTTCGGCGTCCTGCGGCTCCTCGCCAGGACCGGGCGGGCGGGACTGCTCGTCAATGACCACGGGCGTTGAAGGAAACGGCCAGAAGTTTCGGTCCAAGGGAGAAATCTTGTAGATCCTGACGTCCACCTTCGAATCGCCGCGTCCGGAGAGTGGAAACATCTGCGGCCCGAACCTTTCGATAATTCCATGGCTTTGTGACCACCTCAAAAACGAAGACCGTTTGGGGAAGTAGAAGTAAAATTCCGATGTTCCTTCCATCTGAAGCGGGCGCCCGCGCGCGTCGTGAATGGGAGCGGGAAGGAGCTCCGCCCGATACAATGCATCCCTGTCCACCTTTCCCGTAACGTAAAGGTACAGGCCGGACTGGGAGAAGGACATCTCTTTAATGGATGGCGTCACGTGAAGCAGGGCTTTCACGAGCGACAGCGTGAGGGGCTCCGGTTCAGATGAGAACTGGATGGTGAGCCTCGGCGATTCCGCTCCTCCATTGACCGCCTGCTCCCTGCCATATCTCGTGCCGCCTATTGCGAGAGGCAGAAGCCCTGGCCTGGGCCCAGGCGGCTCCTCTCTTGAGCTTCGCTGATATTCCTGCTGTCCGCCACCCTCTTCGCCATCATCCGCGCTTTCGTTCTCATAAGATGAGCCGCCGTACTCGTGACGGCTTTCGCCATACGAGGATTCTGCGCTGGCGGCGCCCTCCATGCATCCAGCGGCCGCGACTCTGAACGGCTCTCTCGTCGAGAACGCGTACTCCATGAACGAACTGCGCGATCGCTCATCAAGGGAAAGCTTTAGCCTTGCAACGACCTTGAATCCGTCTGGCACCGGCTCCTTAAAACGGAAAACATACTTGGCCGGGTCTTTCGCGGAGGACCGCTCTATCGCCTTGAGCGAGTAGTCCTGGTCGGTCAAAACTCGCGAAACGCGCCTCTCGACACCCGGCAATGGGCGCAATTCAAATGTGACCATCTCGGCCAGCTTGTCTTGAGGGATTGGCGTGGAGAAGGTCAGCGTTACCTCCTCCACCGGCTCCAGGTCCCGTTCGCCGTCGCTTGGATCTATGGAAATTGGAGGCGCCAGAAGAGTGAAAAGTTTTCGCTCCGCCCCTCCGGCGCTGACGGTGAAGCTGGCCAATGGAGGCCAAGGCGTGACCGGGACGAAGATGAGCGTTTTTGAATCGGCCCAGTTGAATGCCCCTGGCTCCGCCGGTTCCATCCTGACGTATCGTTCCGGGTGATCCTCCGGCCCCTGTCCAGAAACCATGGCTTTGGGGAAGAAGATGGTGACAGGGTCATACCCGCGCAGAAAGCTCTCCGGGAGAATAACCAATTTCCCGGCTTTCGCGGCCGGAGGTTCGCCCGCAAAAATGAATACCGGACAAAGAAACACTGACAACGTTGCGGCCAACAGGCAACGGCGGCTCATTTCATTCCCCCTTCTCGATTATGCCAATGGATGTGAAGAACTCCTTAAGCGCTTCCTCAGGCGGGCCGCTGGATGGAGGCTTGAGGCCAACGACAACCGGGCTGAACCTGAGGGGAGATGAGTCCTCGTCGGCCTTCACCCTCAGCAGATAAACGCCTGGGGCCAGTTTCACGAACTGCTGGATGCCTCTTCCAATCAAGCGGCCATCTATAGTCATCAGATCGCACGACAGGCTCTCTCCTTCCGTCCGAAGTCCAATGCCTACGAAGCCTCCAGCCTTGACCTCGAAGGTGAAGCTCCTCGATTCACCAGGACCAATGAGTTCTTGGGGCCCGGTCGTCCCGGTTATTTGTTCGACGCGTTCGAAAGAGATCCCGAGCGTTCCGGCCAGGTCCGATCCCGCGGGCCCCCTCGCCATCAGCAGATAACTTCCAGGGTCCACGTACTGGTCGAATCCCGTCTTGGCAGCGCTTTCATGTGCCGCTATGAATTGACCCCGCGGCCCCGCCACTCTGAGCGCGACTGTCCCGCCGCACGACATTTGCGCGTGAAGGACTCCCCCTTCGGCTAGCTTGAGCGCAAAGCAGGCGGAGCGCCCCGAAACCGACTGAACGGAGTTCGCCTTAGCCTCAATCCCTTCCGGAATGGTGGCCCCCCAACGAGCCTCCAGGCCCGCGTCCCGGGCCATCCATATCTTTACGAGCCCGGCCCTATGAGTGAGCCACGCGTACCCTTGTCCCGAGATCGCGGAAGGCGAGCCGGCTTGAATAACGCCGTCTGGCTTCATAACGGCGAGCGAAGCCCCTGGCGCCGAAGCGAAAAGCCTCCAATCTCCGGCTTCCGGCGATGTAACGCGAACCCTTACCGTTCCCGGCTCGGAGAAGAGGCGCTCGAAGGGTGCCCCTGGTTTGACTTCTAGTGCCTCAGAATCGGCGGCCGCTTGGCAGGAGAGGGAGCAGACCACCTCCTCATTCGAAGGGTTGGCAATGTAGAGCGTCGCATCTCCAGTGTCCAAGCTGAAATGAAGGGCCTCATCCAGGGCAGAGGCTATCCGGTCCACTCCCGCGTTGCACAGAAGCACGACGCCCCCTTTAGACACGTCAACCACCAGATGCTTGGCCCCGGGCGGCAGGGAAAAACCGAGGCAGCCGCTTGACTCCACCTTGGCCGAATCCACTCCAAAAGAGAGCGGGGATGACATCTGCGGCAGCCTGAAGAGGCGGCATTCGGCTTTGATCGGAGGCATCGGCGAAGCCCCAGCCGCAGCTTTCCAGATTCTCGCTCTTGGGCGCCCATCGCCTATGACGGCTGATAGGCAACCGTTCGCAAAAAAGTCAAAAGCACCGCTCTGCATCGGTCCGTTGGGTGAAGGTCCGTTCCGCGCGAAATCGCAGACGGGAATGTCTGAGTCCGAAGTAGCGGTGAGCAGCGTAAGATATCCGCTCCCGCCCTTGACGTCTATCCATTGCCCAATTCCACCGGCAACGCTCACGGAAACGGAGCGTTCCGGACCTGGTTCGAGTATTTGCCGGACCAAACGGACCTTAGCTTCTTCTGGCCCGCTGGCCTTCAAGGCCAAATAGTTTTCCCCCGAACGGAGCGCAACGAATGGAAGCGGTGGCGAGGCCAGTTCGGCATCCGTGTCGGAGCCAATTAGTATCCCGTGAGACGTCTCAACCTTAAATGTCCCGGATGATTGGATTTCCAACGCCGCCACTGAAATTTCCATCCCCGCCACCAGAGCGGGCTTAAAACGAAGCGCTTCACTGGAGCCGGCTTCATTGGCGGCGAATGCTTTGGCAATGCCTACATTTAAAAGAGCCGATTGGCTCTGATGCTCCCTAGGCCAGAGACGAATCTGGTAGCCCGCGCCTCCAGCCAGCGCCAAGAGCGCATCGCACTTGCGGCCCGACCTCGTGACCAGCGTCCTTACACCAGATGCCCCGGTCTTTTCTACCGCAAGGCCGATGCCGGAGTCGCCGGACGCCGACACCACAAGTACCGAGCCAGGAGAGATGGCTGGCAGCGGAAAGACATTGATCTTTCCTTCCAGCGCGATTTGACGCTCGGCCGGAACCGTTATGGGTTCGCGGATTGCCTCCTCTGGCGCCTCCATGGCAACCGTAACGTTGCCGGAGCCTCCTCCGACAGGTTCCACGCGAAGCGTGTATCTGCCAGGCTCAAGCCTCCTGTCAATTCTGAAATTCCAGTTGTCTGAATCGTCGTCACCGTCCGCCACCAACGCGCCATCCGAATCCCGGAAAAGGCTGGCCCGAACGTCCAGGTTTCCGGCCGATGAAAACTCAATCAGTCCCGCCTTGGAGAGGCTTACCGGGACATCGGCAGGAACGGAGATCACTTTGGACAGGCCTGGCACCAGCTCCTGGACCGACACGGAGACGGCGTATGGAAGAAGGTCGTTCTGCCGGCTGCATTCCACCTCGAGGCGGTAATCTCCTGGAAGCAATCTCCCCGACCAACCCTTCCCCGCCGGTATCTCGGCTATCGTTTCTCCCGCGCCGCTGCCATCACGCTTCCGGAGGTAGCCCTGCATTTGCGGCTCGCCCAGCCCAATTTCGGCCTTCACTTCCGCTGG
>DAHXMK010000241.1 GCA_027365515.1 Candidatus Aminicenantota bacterium | reverse complement strand
GTACCCCTCATCGCGACCGGCGCTGGCCACGAATATCAGTTCGGTGCTTTCCGGAACCACCTTCCCGACCCACGCCATCCTCAAGTCGAAAGCTTCGACGGCCGCCTGGCAGATCGCGCCGAGCGCGCCTTGAAGGTCGAGGAATCCCGTCATGGCTTGGGAGGAGGCGAGCAGCGCCTGAAGCTGCTTGTTCCGTCGAATGATCTGCCGCTCCGCCCGCTTCTTCTCGGTGACGTCCCTGATGATGCTGATTACGGCCTGCTTGCCTTGGTATTCGATGGCAGCCGCATTAATCTCGACCGAGAGCGGCTTGCCGTCCCTTGTCTTATGCGTCATCTGGCAGTCGCGGGCGAACCCCTGCTGCATTACGGGCTCGAGGTGTTTCCGGCACTCCGCCTCCTCGACGCCGAGCATCGCCAGCGGCGCGCCGACTATCTCCTCGTGCGGGTATCCGTAGAGGGCGCAAGCCTGGGCGTTTGCGTCAAGCACGAGAGCCAGATCAGCCGAGAAAACCAGAATCGCGTCGTGGGCGCCTTCGAAGAGGCCGCGGTAGTCCCGCTCCGACTTGCGAAGCGCCTCCTCCGCCTTCTTCCGCTTGCTTACGTCCCGCGCGACGCCGAAGAACCCTTTGACGCGGCCGTCCTCTCCCGCTTGCGGCACGGCGGTGTCCTCGACCCAGTGGTATTCCCCCGTTAGGCCGTTCCTGAAGCGGTAAACGATCGTTCTCGGCTCGGCGCTGGCTCCAACGATCGGGGTCATGTTCATCATGCGCTCCCGGTCATCGGGATGGATGCACTCCATCCAGCGCACGGCCCCTCCTTCAAGAAAGAGTGACGGCGGATAGCCGAACATCTCTTCCACCTCAGGGTTCACGAACTTCGGCACCAGCGTTGGAGGATCTCCCTCCAGCGCGTTGTAGTAAATGATGTCGTGGACGTTGTCGAGGATGAGCCTCAGCCGCTCTTCGCTCTGCTTCAGCGCCTCTTCGGCCTTCTTGCGGCCGGTTATGTCGTAGGCCGTTATCAGTCCGGCGGGACGTCCTCCATACTTGACGAGGCCGGCGCTGACGTCAAGCCATCTCTCTTCCCCATCTTTTCTCAATATCCTGAACTCCGCGTGGCCGGGGAGTGCCTCTCCCCGCTGTCTCGCGAGCCCCCGTTGCTTGACCATTTCGCGGTCGTCCGGATGAACCAGTTCCCAGAAGGGCTTGGCGCGCATCTCCTGTTCCGAGAATCCGGTGATTTCCTCCGTGGCCCGGTTGGCGTAAACGATGTCGTTGCCCTGGTAGAGAAGGATGCCCGCGGTCGTGAATTGAGCAAGGGTTCGGATCCGTTCCTCGTTTTCGGCGAGAATTCTCATCGTCGCGCGCCGCCTGAATAAAACAGCCAGGAGTAATGCCACCGCCGCCCCAAGCACCAACAGGGCAGCCAGCATGATGAAGTCGTCGGACAAACGGGGCGCCGCGAGCGCCAACCCGGCCATCAGGGCCACATAAGCCTCCTTGCGGACATTATATCATTTGTCTGGAATTTGGTCGGGGCGATAGGATTTGAACCTACGACTCCCTGCTCCCAAAGCAGGTGCGCTACCAGGCTGCGCCACGCCCCGTCCTTTCCAATGATAACCCGCGCCGCTTCCGCGGGCAAGTGGCCCGGGCGGGCCACCTATCGGAGGCGAGACGCATCAGGCATCACGGGAGGGAGGTCCCCCGATTCAAGACGGGCGGGTGATCCCCTGGAAGAACTTTATAGCGAAGTACAGCCCAAGAACTGACACACCAAGGTTCTACCCCTAGAACGTGCTTTTGGGCGGGAAGCAATAGAGGGGCTGTTTATGGAATGTGCCGGTAGACCTCGCCGTCGTTGCGTTTGCCGATGCAGAGGATTTCAAGCACCCCTTTCCCAGTCTGGTAGATGATCCGATACTCTCCCACGTCCACGCGGCGGTAGGGGTACCCCGCAAGCTTCTTGGAGTCCGGCGGCACCGGCGTGCCCTGAAGCTGGGCGATCTTTACCGCGATCTGCCGCCGGTGCTTCGCGGGCAGGCGGCGCTGGTCCTTCTCCGCCCGCTTGGAGATCCTAATCGCCAGCATGCAGCATCTCGTCCAGCAAGGCACTCGAAGCCTTCGCGCTCAGAAAGCCCTCCTTGGAAGCCTTCTTGGCGAGCTCGCCCCAATAGCGGTCCTCAAGGGCTTGGTAACGCTGGAACTGCTCGTAGGAAATCAGGACCGCCACCGGCCGCCGCGCCTTGTTCACCACCACCGGGGAAGTCAAGGCGGCTTCGAGCTGGCGTCCCGTCTGGTTCTTGAGTTCCGTCGCCGTGACGCTCTTCATGGCAAAACCTCCATGTAGCTAATATAGCTAAATTATCTAAAAAAAGCAACCCTGGATCAGAACGACCCCGGCATCGAACGGAGGCCGCCGCTGCCGTTAAGCTTCTCCCCCCGCCAAGTGCCAGAGCGGAGCGAGTGGCGAGGACATAATGTCGTTATGTCTACCCGAAGGGCGCGCGGCGGGGAGCCCCCCGCCTTCGCGGGGGCAGGCTCATAAGGCACCCCCGGCGCGCCTCTTGCCACGAGCCCAAAGCGTGGCCCGCAAGCCCTGCGAAGCCAGGGCGCCAGAGGCCCCCGCCGCCGCTTGGCCTGGAGAAGAAGCCAGCTTTAGTGGAAAGCAAAGGGGAAGGCATGGGGCGAGGATTGATGTGCTAGAAAGCAAGATGTGCCCCCACTCCCTCTCACTGTCATCCCTGTCAATAGAATCACAATATACGGCATCAGCGTTAACTTCCGTTTGTTCGGCATCACTTGTCATTAGTCCGCACTGAGATTGCGACAGGCAACCGCAGGGTGGTGTAATTCAGCTTTATGTGCTCTTTGATAGGTGTAGGTGTTAAGTTGTGCTCTTTCCGGTTCCTTTCCTGGAGTTGTAGAAACTTTGCGGCAGATTCTTTGCCCATTACTGCTTCTGCTCCATCTAATTGCCAGAGCCATGATGACCAGTCCGAGGCAAGGCTGTGCAACATCAGGCCGGCGTCTTCTGGAGCGAGCTGTATGCCCATTTTCCATGCCGCCACGACGAGGTCCGTGGCCAGATTGTCATCTTTTGGCTGTCTCCGGTAGAGGCCGGCTAAGGACTCGAATGTATCCGCGTTGGGATAAACGGCAATCATATTTCCTACTGCCCTTATTGCTTCCAACCGATCCCTCTTGTTCACCTTTCCATCGAAGATTGCGGCAAGGAGCGCCTGGATGTAGGGCTGTCTCTGGTCGCCAGGTAGATTATCCAAGAGATCAGGCACCAATATGACCCATTCGCTCCACATGTTCCTGCTGATCAGTCCGTCTAGAATGAATTTGGACCCATGCTGGAGCGAGAGCACGTCCGGAAGGCAGCTTATGGTATTGAGTTCTTCGACAGAAATGTTCTCTGCCCCTTGCCATCTGTCCAGCACAAGGCGAACAAGAAGGGATTCCTGCTCATAGGACTTGCCGCAGCAGCTTTTCCGCATGAATTCACTTATGACATCGGAGGGTGTTTCATTGCTCTTGCCGTTCAATGCCGCGCGAAGCCGAGCCGTTAACTCCGTGCAGCACTCCTGCGCCGCGCAAGAGACTGTTATCCCTGTTAATAGAATCACGATGCTAGCCGTCAGCATGAATTTCTTCTGGTTATACATCATACGTACTTCCTTCCCAGGGCCATGTCTCCCTTCACATTGACGAACCTCGTGCGCCCCGCTTTGACATGTCAGACATGAGCCCGCAGCCTCTAATCTGCCACAGCCATAGACTCGCAATTCGCTTGAACAAAGCCTTCTATCGAATCACCTTGCAATACGATTTTCTTCTCAGAGATCAGGGGTTGGTACTTCTGCAGCACCGCCTGATCCTTGATAATCGGCCGCAAATCATACATCCAGAAGTAACTTGTTGAAATCGGGGTTAGGTCTTTAGTGTTAGTGTCTTTGAGCATGGCGGCCTCCCGATGGATTCTCGCGTATCCGTTGCTCCTTGGCTCGAACAATACAGCTTATCGCGACGTAGTGCAAGCTAAGATGCCAGATTATCTCCCGCTGGCGGAAATGCCCCTCCACGCAAGCTCGGCAGATTGTCTCATTCATCTCCGGCTTCCGCCGAACCATGCCTGATTTCTCGAAGCTGGCTGCCATTCGGAGCGAAGTGACGAATGGCGCGGCCCAGGATTGGGTTGGGGTTCCGGCTCCCTGGGGATCTCTGGCGCGACGCCCGCCCCCGGGGATGCGATGCAAGGCGCGGCGAGGCCGGCGATGCCGGAACCATCGCA
>DAHXMK010000235.1 GCA_027365515.1 Candidatus Aminicenantota bacterium | reverse complement strand
CCCCACTCGCCTGCCTCGGCGACTAACACCGCCAGCTCCGTCCTGTCCAGAACCATGTTCGTCTTGCGGACCCTCTCCTTCCCGAGGGCCCCTTCGTCGTCAACGCCGGCCGTGTCAATGAAGAGGACAGGGCCGAATGGAAGAAGCTCCATCGGCTTTTCAACGGGGTCGGTAGTCGTTCCGGCCGTCTCCGACACTATGGACACTTCCTGGCCGGTGATGGCGTTGAGCACGCTGGACTTGCCGACATTTCTCCGCCCGAAGATGCCTACGTGAAGGCGGAAGCTTTTCGGCGCAGGCTGCATGAGCGCTCCAGATGCGATCCCGCCAAGGCTAGCAGTACACATCCCTTTGGCCTTCACGAACCATCGCCAGCATTCTTTCCGTCTTGGCCCTGAGGACGTCGTCCATCTTGGCCAGCGAGTTCGCGATGACCGATTCGCCTTGCGTGCGGCTTTCGGCCGAACCGTAGTCAATCAGGTACTCCATGAACGTGGAAAGCGCGTTCGGCGAACAGTGGGATTTGATTTCCCCCGGCTTGGCGAGGTCCATGAAATCGGCCCCGGTGCGGCCCAGCCTGTAGCACGCCGTGCAGAACGAAGGGATGTACCCGAGCGAGGCAACGTCTCTGATCACCTCGTCGAGCGGCCTGTGGTCGCCAAGGCAGAATTGCGCCTCGTCCTCTTTCTCTTGAGAGGCGTAGCCACCCGGGTTGGTCCGGCTTCCCGCCGAAATCTGCGAAACGCCAAGGGCGAAAGTCTCCCGCCGCATCTTGGCCGTCTCCCTGGTGGACATGATGATTCCCGTATATGGAACCGCCAGCCTCAGAATCGCGACGATTTTTCTGAAGTCAACGTCCGAGACCGGCTGGGGCGGGTGGCTCGCCATCTGAGACCCGACGGCCGGTTCGAGCCTCGGGACGCTTATGGTGTGGGGGCCAACGCCGAACCTCGCTTCGAGGTGGCCGATGTGCTGCATCAGAGCGAGAATCTCGAAGCGCCAGTCGCAGAGGCCGAAGAGCACGCCTATTCCCACGTCGTCTATGCCCGCCTCCATCGCCCGGTCCATGGCGGTGACGCGCCATTCGTAATCGGTCTTCTTCCCCTTGAGGTGGACCTTCTTGTAAGTCTCTTGGTGGTACGTTTCCTGAAAGAGCTGGTAGGTCCCTATCTTGGCGGCCTTGAGCTGCCTGAACTCCTCGACGGGAAGAGGCGCGACGTTGACGTTGACGCGGCGAATCTCGCCCTTTCCGCTTCTGGTGGCGTAGATCGTCTCGATTGATTTGAGGACATAGGAAAAGCCCTCATCGGGGTATGACTCGCCCGCCACCAACAGGACCCTCTTGTGGCCTTGTTCCACGAGGCTCTTTATTTCCGCCGCGATTTCGTCCTGGTTCAGCGCGCGCCGCTTGACCTTCGCGTTGCGGTTGCGGAACGCGCAGTAGAGGCACTCGTTGGCGCAGAGGTTCGAGATGTAGAGCGGCGCGAAAAGAACAAGCCTGTTCCCGTAAATCGCCTCTTTGACTTCGGAGGCCGCCTTGAAAAGCTCTCCCAGCAGTTCGGGATCCGAGACGTTCATGAGCGGAGCCACCTCGTCAGGCGCCAGGCCATGAAGCTCCTGCGCTTTCGCGAGAATGTCCCTCACCAGGGATGCGCTCTGCTTTTGCGACGCCGCTATCGTTTCGAAGATCGGCGCTTCATCAATAATGACGTCGCGCCTTGCCACGGTCATTTTTAGAACCTCCTCTCAAGCGGAAGGCGCCGGAAGAGGCTGAGGAATTTCCACGGTGAACCTGGCCCACGCGCCTTCAGCCGAATCGGCCCAGATGCGGCCGCCGTGCAATTGGATGACGTGCCAGCAGTTGTAAAGCCCCACTCCGGTCCCGCGCTGTTTCATCAGTTCGGGCTTCCTGAGCCTCGAAAAGCGCCTGAAGAGATCCCTCTTCTGGCTTTCCGGAAAACCAGGCCCTTCGTTGAAAACCCACAGCTTCATCGCCGCCTTCGAGCCTTCGATGCCGAGCACGATGCGTCCACCCTCCTTGCCGTATTTCGCGGCGTTGGCCAGAAGGTTGGTTACTGCGATCGTCATGAGGCCCGGGTCGCACTGGACTTCCGCCGGAGCCTCGCCCTCCCTTTCGAGGGACATTTTTCTCTCCTCGATCTGCGGCTTCACCAATTCCACGGCAAGCGATACAACCTCTTTCTCGAAGGCGACGCTTGGAAGAGGCGAGAATTTCAAGTCGCCGCTTTCGATGCGCGCCAGGTCGAGATAGTCGCGCGTCAAGCCGAGCAGGTACTCGGCCTTGCGCACCATCTTGCCGACCATCTCCCCTTGCTTGGCGGACAGGGCGCCGACGTAGCCCTCCTCTATCACCCGCCCCTCCGAGATGATCGAGGCGAGCGGGTTTTTCAGTTCATGGGCCACGAAGCCCAGCATCTGCGTGTAAGCCCTCGTCGTCGCTTCAAGCTGCTCTATCCTCCACGCCTTTTCAACGGCCTGGCCGAGCCTCTCCGCCATTCTGAGGTGAAGCGCCACTTCCCTTTCGGAGTAAGCGTTCGGAAACCTGGAGCTGCGGAAAAGAAAACCCAGCGGCTTGCCGCCAACGACGAGGGGGCAGGTCATGCTGGAACGCACTCCCTCGCGCAGGAGCAACCGCGTGGTCTCGCTGTGGGGGTGGGCCAGCGCGTAGGTCTCGAGGTCGCGTATGATGCGCGGTTCGCCGGTCTTCAGGACGCGCCCGAGGCTCGTGGATTCCACGTCGGCGCTGTACCCCTTGTTGAGATACAAAGGAGAGTAAGAAGCGAGGGCGACGTGGGCGGCGGCCCTTCGTCCCCCCTCTTCCAGCAAGGCAAGCCCGATGCGGTCGCACGGCATGATGCCTCTGGTTTCCGAGAAGACGAAGCCGAGAATCTGCTCGATGGAGTCGCCGGCGGCCACCTGCGAGTTGATCTTGTCCAGGACGGCCTTCGCCCCCTGTTTCAGCTTGGCGTCGAGGTCGCCAGGCCTCGGAAAATCTCCGGCCGCGATCTTTTTTCGGTCGTCCCTCTCCGCCATCGCCATCGGCCTCCGGCTGGAAGCGGCGCCGCCCGCCGCTCCCGACATGCGCGGCGCCATCGCCGCGCTATAAGATGTACTTCCCTCTCGCAGTGTAACACGTGTGGAGCAACTTGTGGCTCCGGTGGCCGCACGGCCCGTCGGTGAGAAAGTTTTCGTAGAGGTGGGCCACCGCCGGATTTTCATATGACTTGCGCACCTGGTAGGCGGCGTCCTCCGCGTAGATCGCCTTTGCCCTCGCGGCCCTTATCTCCGGGCTCGTGGGTATCGGCTGTCCTCCCCCGCCAAGGCATCCGCCTGGGCACGCCATGAACTCGATGAAGTGGCACTCGCTGAACTTGCCGCCAGCCTTGATGTTTTCGATGACCCTCTTCGCGTTGGCCGTCCCGTGGGCGACCGCCACCTTCAGCGTCGCCCCCTTCAGCCAGTTCCAATCCTTGAAATGGTTTTCCAGAATGGGAGAAACTGGGCCGACGTCCTTGATTGGCAGCTCGACGTACCTTATTCCATCGAAACCGCGCACCGGCACTATGTCGGCGTGGTCGAAGAGCTTCTCCACCTTGATGCCGCAGACCAGCTCGATCACGGTTCTTAAAGCCGATTCCATGACTCCGCCCGTCGCGCCGAAAATTATCCCGGAGCCGGTCGCCGTCCCGAAAGGCTCGTCGAAATCTGACTTCGGCATGTTCGGAAGGTCAACGCCCGCCTCCTTGATCATCGCCGCCATCTCGCGGGTCGTCAGCCCGTAGTCAACGTCCTTGAATCCGCTGTCGCACATTTCGGGGCGGTTGCATTCGAACTTCTTCGCGGAGCACGGCATCAACGCCACGCTCACGATGTCGGCTGGGTCTATGTTGTTTAGCTTCGCGTAGTAGGTCTTGATCACGGCGCCGAACATCTGCTGGGGGCTCTTGGCCGATGAAAGGTGGGGGATCATCTCCGGGTAGAAGTGCTCCAGGTACTTGACCCAGCCCGGGGAGCACGAAGTGAACTGCGGGAGCGCCGCCGCCTTGTCCTTCTCCACGAGCGCCTTGTGCAGCCTCAACAGAAGCTCGCTCCCCTCCTCTATAATCGTCAGGTCGGCCGTGAAATTCGTATCGAAGACCTTGTCGAACCCACAATGCCTCAAGGCCGTGTTCATCTGGAAAGTGAGTGGCGTGCCCGGCGGACAGTTGAAGCATTCGCCTATCGCCGCCCTCGGCGATGGCGCGGTCTGGATGACGACGTGCTTCTTGGGATCGTCTATCGCCGCCCAAATCTCGTCGGTCGGGTCGCTGGCGGCCAAAGCGGAAGTCGGGCACCTGTTGATGCACTGGCCGCAGTTGATGCAGACCACGTCGGCCAACGGCTTGTCCATGAAGCAGGCGATCTTCGTCTCCTGCCCGCGGTTGACGGCTTCCAGAACCCCGACTTCCTGTAGGTCAATGCAGGTCCTGACGCAGCGCCGGCAGAGAATGCACTTGTTCATGTCCCTGACGACCGAATAGCTCGACTGGTCTATGGCGTACCTCGGCTTCTCCATCTTGCCGAAGCGGAACCCGTCCACGCCGTATTCGTTGGCCAGGCTTTGCAGCTCGCAGTTTCCGTTGCGCCAGCAGGCATAGCACTCGCCGTAATGGTGGGCCAGCATGAGGTCGAGGATGTGGCGGCGCGCCTGCCTCACTTTTCGCGTGTGGGTGTTGACCTTGATGGGCTGCGTTACGGGGTAGGCGCACGAAGCCTGGAGCGTGCGCTGTCCCTCGATCTCCACGACGCAGACGCGGCAGACCCCGGCGATGCAAAGGTCATCGTGGTTGCACAAAGTGGGAATCTTGACGTTCATCATCCTGGCGGCTTCAAGGATGGTCGTGCCGAACGGGACCTTGGCCTCGGCCCCGTCTATCGTCACGGATACGCTGGCGCCGATCGCGTCATCAGCCGCCGGCGCCGGCACCACCTGTCGCCTCTGGCTCGCGGGAGCGCGGCTTTCAATGTTCTTGGACGTCATTCTCCCCTCCCTTCGGAGCGGCGCTCCCGCCCCAGCACCTCGTCCTTGAAGTTCGCGGCGATGGAGATGAAGGCGTTGGGCGCCGATTGCCCGAGGCCGCACTTCGAGGCCAGCTGCATCGTTTCGCCCAGCGCGAGAAGCTCTTTGAGGTAGGCCATCGAGCAGCTTCCGTTTTCGAGCTTCTCGATTCCATCCAGCAGGACTTTCGTGCCGTACCGGCAAGGAGTGCATTGGCCGCAAGATTCCTCGGCGAAGAATTCCATGAAGTTTTTCGCGGCGCCGAGCATGTCCCGCCCTTGTCCGAAAACTATCACGGAGCCTCCCGTGGGAATGTCCTCGAAAGCGAGCGCCCTCGTGAACTGGACCGCCGGCACGCAATGGCCGGAGGCGCCGCCGACTTGCACCGCTTTCGCCCCTTCGCCTCCCACTTCCTTGAGAAGCTGTGCGATCGTGATTCCCATCGGGAATTCGTAAACCCCGGGCCGCTCGCAGTCGCCGGAGACGGAGAAGAGCTTAGAGCCGGCGGACTTGCCGGTCCCGAACTTCTTGAACCACTCCGCCCCCTCGGACATGACGCGCGCGGCGAGCGCCAGCGTCTCGACGTTGTTCACGATCGTTGGGCAGCCGAGGTAGCCGGTGTTGACCGGGAAGGGGGGCCTGTTCCTCGGCTCGCCCCTGTGGCCTTCGAGCGATTCTATGAGCGCCGTCTCCTCCCCGCAGACGTAGGCGCCGGAGCCGAGCCTGATCTCGATGTCGAATGAGAAGCCTTTCTTTCCGGAGACGGCTTCGCCGAGCAGCCGGCCGCGGCGCCTCTTGTTGAGCGTCTCTTCGAGGCCCGGCAGCAGATAACCGTATTCACCCCTGAGATAGACGATTCCGTGGCTCGCGCCGATCGCGTAGCCGGCTATCGCCATCCCCTCGAACACCAGGTCGGGATAAGAGGTCAGGAGGACTCTGTCCTTGAAAGTTCCCGGCTCGCCTTCATCCGCGTTGCAGACGACGAATTTCTTCTCCCCTTTGGCCGCGGCGGCTATGTTCCATTTCATGCCGGTGAGAAAGCCCGCGCCGCCTCGTCCCTTGAGCCCGGAGGAGCGGACTTCCGAAATCACCTCCGCCCTTTCCATCGCCAGTGCTCTCGCCAGCCCGGCCTCCGGCGTGAAATCCCCGAACAGGATCGGTCCCTTGAGGGCGCTCATCTCAGTGTCCCTCCTTCTGAGAGGCGTAAACCGAGAAGCTGCGGCGGCACGCCTCCAAAATGTCGTGGACCTTCTCGGCCGTCACTTTCGAAAAGACCTGGTCGTTCACCAAGAGCGCCGGCCCCTGGTCGCACATGCCGAGGCAGTTGGCCCACTCCAGCGTGAACTTTCCGTCCGGCGTCGTCCCGCCGAATTTTATCCCCAGCTCGTTTTCCAACTGGCGGGCCACCTTCTCCTTGCCCTGCATGTCGCATGAGATCGTGCGGCAGAGCCGTATCACGAACTGCCCCTGGCGCCTGGCTTTGAGGAAGGCGTAGAAGGTCACGACGCTGTAAACTTCGACGGGATGGATGTTCAACAGGCTGGCGACCTCCTGCATGGCGTAGTCGGAAATGTGATGATACCTTGACTGGACCGTCTGCAGAATCGGCAGGAGCGCCGAGCGGTCCCGGCCGTAGCGGCCGGCCAGAGCCACGATCTCCCCTGAAAGCCTTTCCTGGTCGGTTCTGAACATGTCAGCCCCCCTTCTTCAGAAGAGCGCCGACGCGCTCAAGGGACGAGGCGGCGCGGGCTTTCTCACCGGCATGAAATGGAACATAGCCGCCGCGGCCAAAGGGGAGAAGAAATTCGTCGTCTGCAACGCGGA